>JBIOYB010000299.1:0-20143 GCA_044869915.1 Allorhizocola sp. | reverse complement strand
GCGGTGCCCGTTGGGTTTTGGCGCGCCGTCGGGGTCGGGGCCGAGCTCGTCGAGCACGATCGGGGTGCCGTCGGAGACGCCGGTGGTGTGGGTTTCGAGGCACGACTTGCCGTCTGTCAACGCCGGCGGGCGGTCGGCGAACAGGTCTGAGGTGGGCTCCTTGGAGTATGGCGCGCGCATCTGGAGCACCACGGAAACCTTGACCTCCTGGATGGCCCCGTCCACTTCGGCGTAGTAGGACACCCCGCTGACCACCTTGTAGGCGTTGGCCACGAACGAAAGTCCGTCGCACCTGACGTGGAAGACCGTCCAGCCGGTGTCGTGGAGCACACTCACCGCCTCGGCGCCCTCTTTGCGGGCGACCTCGACCTCCACCGGGCTGGCCAGCGTGGCGATAATTTTGCTGCGGTGTGGCTGCAGCTTTTCCGATACGCGGAATCCGGCCTCCGCGTAGGGCTCCTTGGCGGCCCGTTTGAGCAGCGCTTCGCTCTGCATCACCGCCAGCCGGTCTCTGTCGGCATTGGACGATGTGCCGGGCGGCTCGGTGCAGGCGGCGAGGAGCAGCAGCGCTAGCGCGATCCCGAGTGCTCTCATCAACGCGGAGTCACCACCCCTTGCACATGGTCGTATCCCAACGCCGACATGTTGCCATCCCGGAAGTCGGACTCGCTGACCCGGACCATCTCACCAGCGCTCGGCTCGTAAAAGATCAATTGGTCGCCCTCGTGACCGACCAGCAGCACGTAGTGGCGTGGCATGCCGCTCGGGACATGCTCGCCGATCAGCACCGGCACGGGGTGACCGGCGTCGACCGCGCCCACCGCGTCATCGAGGGCCGGGTTTACCGAGCCGGCATCGGTGTCGTCCACGAATCGCCAGTCGTAGTCCGAGCCGAGGGCCTCGCTGTTGCGGTTGAGCTCGTCCGTCATGCCCCACGGCATGGTGCCGATCCCGTGCCGCCAGCTCGGATCGGTGAGGTTGTGTATGCGCTCCTCTTCGTCGCGGATCCGGCGGGCGAAATCGGTGGAGTCCAAGGGATTGCCGCTGGGGTCGGTGGTCAAGCCCATCGCATAGAGCGGGTCGTTCATCGCGCGGGCGATCATTATCGAGGTGGAACCGCACGTCGTGCCGTTGTATTGGTTGACCGGCACAGGCGGATTGCCATAGGTGACAAGGCCGGTGCCGCCCGGATTGACCAGGCTCAGCTGCTGCCGGAGCCAGGCATCGCTCTTGCCGTGGATCAGCCCGGCGAACCGCTCGATGTCGTCGATCGAGCGGCCCGCGGCGAGCGCCTTCATCAGGTAGGCCCGCTCGTGCTCGGAGCCCGCGCCCTCGAGCAGCGCCTGCATGCGCGCCCGGTCGGCCTCGGACAGCCGGCCCATGTTTTCGGCGGCGCGCGCCAGCTGGGCCGTGGACAGGATGCCGTTTTCTTCCCGGGACGAGCCGTCGATGCCCGCGTTGGCCAGCAGCACCGCGTCGAACGCGTCCACATGCGACGATCGGACCGCGCCCGCCCGGGCCTTGCCCGCGACGTCGCGCAGCCCACGGCGCAGTGTGTCCTCGGCCGCGGCCAGATCCTCGAACACCTGGATCGCCCCCGTCACCGCACCGATTGCCTTCTCGATCTCCGCATCGATGCCGCTGTCGCTGTGGTCGAACGGGTTGAGCGTGTCGAAGATGTTGCGCGCCACGTCGAACACGCTGTCGAGCTCGCGGATGACCTCCCCCAGATCGTCGCGATGCCCACGCAGCTTGGTCTTGAGCCGGCGCAGCTCGTCGGCATAGTCGCCGAGCAGGTCGGCCGCGTGCCGCATGGCCGGGGAAGCCTGCTCGAACAGGCTCTGTGTCGCCCGCAGCGCCGCGAGCGCCTCGGTCGCGGCGTCGCCCTGCCGCACCGACGGCACGCCCGTCTGGACCCGATCGAGGTCGGTGTCGGCGGTCTCGATGGCCGTGCGCATGGCGCGGAACGCGGCCGCGTAGTCGTCGATGGTGTCGGGGTCGCCCGGCACGTGGCTGAAGATGGAGCCGAGCGTGCGCAGGGCGTCGATGATGGCCTGGAGCATCGCGACCGGATTGGTGATCGTGCGCAGGAACTCGCGCACCCGGTTGAGCCGGTTGATCGCCGTGGTGAGCTGGAAGTAATCGCCGGAGGTCATCAGATCACCTCGCGGGGGATGTGCCGCTGTTGCGCCGCGAGGTAGTCGTCCACGGTCTGGTAGCCCGCGGCGGCCGCCTTCACCGCATTGCACCAGTGCTCCAAAACCTCGTGGTAGACCCGGAACTCGTCCTCCCACACGTCGCGCACGCCCTCGAACGCGGCCGTGGCGTCGCCGAGCTTGAACGCCTCGCCCGCACCGTCGAGATCGTCGCGCCAGTCGCGGCGGGCGACGTCGACATCCTCGGCCACCGCGCAGACGGATTGCGCCTGTGTGGCCATCCCGCCCGCATCCACCCGGGTCTCACGCGGCTCCATGCTGGGCAGCCTATAGACGCCCACCGGTTGATGTTGGCCGGACAAAACCGAGGCTGTGGATAACTTCCGCCTGTGGATAACTCCTATGGGTGCGCGAGCAACGCAAGCCCGACATGCCACACGGTGACGTAGACGAGCATGGCCGCCAGCGCGCCGATCGCGCCCGAGGCGATGGCCGGCAGCGAGCTGGACAGGCCCGCGGCGCTGAGCCCGATGGCCGCGCCCGCGAGCACGGCGATGACGGTGACCGGCAGCCGGCCGCGCTCACCTCGCGCGGCCGAAAACTGCTGTACGAACAGGAGCACCGGCAGCACGAGCGCCAGCCAGCCGCTGGTGACACCGAATCGCCCGCCCAGGAGCAGCCCGACCCCGTCGATCAGCAGCACCCCGGCCAGACTGATCACATATGCGGCCAGGGCCTGCCCCAGCAGATCGGTCAGCCGGTTGAGCCGCTTGGCGCCGGCCGCGGCCATCAGGCCCAGACCTGCTGCGGCTCGCGGCGACGGTCGGCCAGGGTCGGCGCGGGCGGGTATTCGCGGACGACGTTGTATCGCGTGTCCCGCTCGACCGGCGTGAACCCGGCGTCCCAGATCAGGTGGAGCAGGTCGTCGCGGTGCATCGTGTTGGGCGTGCCGTAGGAGTCGGCGTCATGCGTGATCTTGTATTCGACCACAGAGCCGTCGAGGTCGTCGACGCCGAAGTTGAGCGACAGCTGTGCCACGGACAGGCCGTGCATCACCCAGAAGCACTTGATGTGGTCGAAGTTGTCGAGCATGAGCCGGGACACGGCGAACGTCTTGAGCGACTCGGCGGGCGCGGCCATGGTCGTGCGCGCCTGCAGCAGGTTGCGCACCTTGCCGTCGGCCGAATCGTGGAAGTCGTGCTGGTACCGCAGAGGAATGAAGACCGTAAAACCGCCGGTCTCATCCTGCAGCTCGCGCAGCCGCAGCACGTGATCGACGCGGTGCCGCGGCTCCTCGATGTGCCCATAGAGCATAGTCGATGGCGTGCGCAGGCCCTTGAGGTGTGCGAGCCGGTGGATGCGCGACCAGTCCTCCCAGTGGCACTCGTGATCGACGATCTGCTTGCGGATCTCCCAGTCGAAGATCTCGGCGCCGCCGCCGGTCAGCGACTCCAGGCCCGCCTCGATCAGTTCGTCGAGGATCGCGTCGGCGGTCAGGCCGGAGATCTTCTCGAACCATTGGACCTCTGTCGCGGTAAATGCCTTCAATTTGACATCCGGCAGGGCCTGTTTGAGTTCTCGCAGCACACGGGGGTAGTAGCGCCACGGGAGGGTCGGGTGTAGACCGTTGACGATGTGCAGCTCGGTGAGTTGCTCATCTTTCATCTCTAACGCTTTGGCAACAGCCTGCTCGACGCGCATCGTATACGCGTCCTTCTCACCTGGCTTGCGCTGAAACGAGCAGTAAGCGCAGCTCGCGGAGCACACATTGGTCAAATTGAGGTGCCGGTTGACGTTGAACATCACCCGCTCGCCGTTTTTCTCCGTGCGCGCGTGATGGGCGAGTCTGCCCAGCCAGGCGAGGTCGTCGCTGGCGTAGAGGGCCTCTCCGTCGGCGCGACTCAATCGAGTCCCCGAATACACTTTCTCTTCAAGCTCGCGCTTCACGCCCTCGTCCATGTCCGCTAGCCTACGTACTCGGACTGGTTGGGGGACTGTCGGGGAGGACGGTTAGGCAATGGCGACGCGCAAGGAACGGCTCGGAACTGTTGTGCTGACGGCACTTATCGTCGGCGGGATCGCCATCCCGGCACATGCGGAGCCAGCCCCTGGGGCCAAAATCACAGCGGTCCCCGACGCGGGCGACCGCCCGGCCACCTATAACGGCATGCCCTCGCTGCCCTCGGGCGCTCTTGCGATCCCGGCCACGCTGCCCATCCTCCCGTTGGACTACCTGCGTAAGCAGATCGATGTCGCGACCGTCGAGGCGCAGACGCTGGCCGAGCGGGTCAACGAGCTCGATGAGGAATATGAGGCCGCGCGCATCGCCGACGCCTGGGCCGAGCACGAGTGGACCAACGCCGACACCAGGCTCAAGGAGGCCAAGGTCGCTGCCAGCAAGGCGGCGATCGACGCCTACATGTCGGCCAATGGCGCGCCGCGCGGGTTCGAGCACGGCTCGGGGTGGAGTGATCTGCAGCGGCTGCGCCCGGAGCGTGCCGACGACTTCACCCAGTCCCCGGCATACGAGCTGGAGCGGGCGACCACTGAGGAGAAGGTCGCCGCGGACGCGCGCGACAAGGCCAAGGTTGCAGCGACCACCGCGCTGGAAAACCTCGAGATCGCCAAGACCGCCTACAAGCAGCGCGACGAGGCCCGGCTCCTGCTGCAGGAGCGCTTCGTGGTCATGCAGACCGAGGAGGAGCGCAAGCGGGAGAAGGATGAGGCCAAGCTCACCAACTACGACCCGGGCAAGAGCAAGGACGGTCTCGCGGCGCACCCGGACGCGCAGAAGGTCGTCAAATACGCGCTCGCGCAGCTCGGCAAGCCCTACCAGTACTCCGAGGAGGGGCCGAACTACTTCGACTGCTCGGGGCTGACCTGGGCCGGCTACAACAGCTTGGTGGGCCTCACCTGGTTCCCGCGAGTGTCCAAAGACCAGTATCAGGCGACCAGCGGCAAGCGCATCATCAACCTCGACGCGCTGCTGCCGGGTGACCTGCTGTTCTACTCGGACGACAAAAACAATCCGCGCAGAATCCACCACGTGATGATCTACCTTGGCGACAGTCGAGTGGTGCACGCCACGGGCTCTGGCGATCAGGTGAAGATCTCGAAGATCAACCTCGGCGCGGGCACCCAGGTCGACTTTGCGACGAGGGTCATAGACGCGGTCCCGGCAACTCAGTCGTAATTTCAGATCGCTGCCTGTAGGCTTACGCGGTTGTTCGGACGCGACCATGGCGTCCTTCTAGCGTTCCTGCGGGTGTGGTTGATTCTGCGCGGGGATGCGCCCACCCGAGAGGTTTTACGTGACCCGCGCTTTGCTTGACCCTGCACGACTTCCGTCGGTGTTTGAGATAGACATCGACACGTTTGAAGTGCCCTCGGACGGCGGCTTTGCCGCCCTGGGCGTTCCCGCCAGGCTGACCCGTGAGCTGGCGAAGCAGGGCATCGACACCCCGTTTGAGATCCAGACGGCCACCCTCCCTGACGCGCTCGCCGGGCGTGACGTGCTCGGCCGGGGTCAGACCGGCTCCGGCAAGACCCTGGCCTTCGGCCTGGCCGTGCTGTCGCGGCTGGCCGAGGGCAAGCCGGCCCGTCCGCATCACCCCCGCGCACTGATCATGGTGCCGACCCGTGAGCTGGCCATGCAGGTCGCCGACGCGCTGCGCCCGCTGGCCAAGGCGGTCGGGCTGTTCCTCGGGACCGCCGTGGGTGGCGTCCCCTACGACCGCCAGATCCTCGGGCTGCAGCGCGGCCTCGATGTGATGATCGCCACGCCGGGCCGGCTGGGCGACCTCATCGAGCGGGGCGCGTGCTCCCTCGAGGAGGTCGAGGTGTCCGTGCTCGACGAGGCCGACCAGATGGCCGACATGGGCTTCCTTCCCGATGTCACCCAGCTGCTTTCTCAGGTACCGGATAAGGCTCAGCATTTGCTTTTCTCGGCCACTTTGGACAATGACGTGGACGCGCTGATCGAGCGGTTCATGACCGACCCGGTCACCCATTCGACCGCGCCGACGACCGCCAGTGTGTCCACGATGGAGCACATGCTGCTGCTGATCCCCCCGCCGGAAAAGCTCAAGATCGCGGCGTCGATCGCCAACCGCGAGGGCCGCACGATCATGTTTGTGCGCACTCAGATGGCGGTGGACCGGCTGGTCGGCCAGCTGCGTGAGCTGGGCGTGCGGGCCGGCGGCCTGCACGGCGGCAAGACCCAGGCGGTGCGCACGCGCACGCTGGCCGAGTTCCGCGAGGGCAAGGTGCGGGTCCTGGTCGCGACGGATGTGGCCGCGCGCGGCATCCACGTCGACGGCGTCTCGCTCGTGCTGCACTTCGATCCGCCCAAGGACTCGAAGGACTACCTGCACCGCGCGGGCCGCACGGCGCGTGCCGGCGAGTCGGGTGCGGTGGCCACACTGGTCCTGCCCAAGCAGCGCCACCTGACGGTGAAGATGCTGGAAAAGGCGGGTGTCGAGGCGCCCGCGCAGCACCGGGTGCGCCTGGCCGACCGGAGGCTGGTCGAGTTGACCGGCGCCCGCGAGCCGTCCGGTGTCCCGGTGGTCGACGAGCCGGTCCGTCCGGCCCGAACGGATCGTCCGAAGAGGACCGTGCGGGGCCGCCGGTTCCGATGAGAGTCCTGGTGATCGGCGGGTCGGGATATGTGGCGAGCCTGTTCTCGCCGGTCCTGGCCCGCCGTCACGAGGTGCGGGTGTATGACCGCGTCCAGGGCGACGACGCGCTGGATCCGGCCGGCCTGGTCGAGGCCATGGCGGGCGTCGAGGCGATCATCCACTGCGTGATGACGCGCACGGACCGGCCGGCGGACATGTTCGACCTCAACGTGAAGGCGCCCTATCTCGCGCTCGCCGCCGCGAAGCATGCGGGTGTGCCGCACGCGGTGCATATCAGCAGCATGTCGGTGTACGACAACGTCAAGGCCCGCACGCTGGACGAGTCGGTGCCGGCCGACGCGCGCGACTCGTATGGCCTGACCAAGCGCCTCGGCGAGGAGGCCTGCCGGGCGGCCGCGCAGGAGTTCGGCCTGTCGGTCAACGTCCTGCGCCTGGTCTGGCCCACGCCCGACGAGGTGTGGCCGGCGTGGAAGCCGCCGTGGCATGAGGGAAAGCCGATCGTCTTCAGCGCGCCGGACGGCACGCCGATCCCCGGGACTGCGGCCACCGATCTGGGGCGGGCGGTCGCCGCCGCACTGGACTATCGCGACGGCTACCAGATCTTCCACATCACCGGCACCCGCATCTGGAGCGCCGCCAAGGCCGCGCGCCTATTGCAGTGGCGTGCGCAGGCCCGCCCAGCGCACGAGTAGGTCGTGCTCGACCCCAATAGCGTCAAGGACTTTGCCCGCCACGAAGTCGACCAGCTGCGCCGCGCTGGCCGAGGCGCCCACGCCGTAGAAGCCGGGCGAGGCCGGCAGCACGGTCGCGCCCGCGTCGATGAGCTCCACCAGGTGCAGCAGGTGGCTGCGCGTGACGGGCGTCTCGCGCGGCACCACGACCACGGGCCGCCGCTCCTTGAGCGACACCTCGGCCGCGCGCTGCAGCAGATCCTTGGACAGCCCCAGCGCGATCCCCGCGCACGCGGCCGTTGAGGCCGGCACGACGATCATCCCGCGCGCCGGGTAGGACCCGCTGCTGGGCCCGGCGCCCAGGTCTCCGGCGGGCCAATAGCGGATCCCGTCGATGGGCACGCCCAGCCACGAGGCGAGGTCTTCCCGCCAGTGCGCGTCCCGGAACGGCCGGCCCGTCTCATCGAGGATCGTCAGTCGTGCGGCCCGCGACACCACCAGGTCCACCGGCTCCCCGGCGGCGATGAGTGCACGCAAAACCGCCGCGGCGTAGGGCGTTCCCGATGCGCCGGACACCCCGACGATCCATGGCCTGCGTGCGTGGCTCAAATCGCATACTCCCCGAACGTGTCCGTGTGGCGGTGTGCGTACATCCGCTCGTGGAAGCGCACCAGCCGTTCGATTGCCGTGCTCACCCGCCGGTCGCCCATCCGCTCGTCCAGCGCCGCGAGCCCGGCTGTCAAGCGTGCGCTGTGCTGCGCATACAGCCCCGCATAGTAGGCCAGGCTGTCGGCCAGGGCCAACCACTGCTCCTCGCCCTCGCCGGCCCGCCGGGCGTGCCACAGCGCCACGTTGCTCTCGCCGTTGACCAGGTCCTTGTGCAGGCGCGTGAACGTCGGGTCGTCGCCGTGGTGCAGCAGCAGATCGATGCCGCCGGTGCCGTCGGATCCGCGCACCCGTTGCAGCGCAGCGGATTGATGCGGCGACGCCATGCGCAACAGCCTCGTTCCGATATCATTTTGCAGCCTGACAAGCAGGGCGGCGTCCGCGAGCACGTCCGGCACCAAGCCATTTTTTATATTTTCTTGGTACCCGGAAAGCATGTGTACCTTTTCGGCCAGCGCACCCAGGAGGAAGGCGAGCGTGGGAGCCACCAGGATCGTTTGCGCGCCAAGGGAAGCCAGCTCGAGCCGGGACACGTATTCCGCGTACAGCGTGCGATCCACGGCCTGGTAGCGGTCGGTGAGCCCCTGCCGGAGCAGGCTCAGCGTCGCCGTCCCGGCCATGGTTTCCAAGAGCTCCCGGCACGTTTCGACATTGGCGACCAGGGCGGGCCACAGGCCATACTCGAGCTCGTCCAGCGGTGGGGACGGTTTCCCTTGCGCCTCAAGGAAAAGCGCGTATTCCTGGGCCGCGCCCGCGTGTTTTTCGGCGGCGAGGCTCTGGGCGAAGCCCGAGGTCTGTTGCGCCGCGAGCCGGGCCTGGCCGGCCAGCAGCAGCACGGCGGGGGTGCGCCGGCCCGGCGTCAGGGTCTCGATCATCGCCCGGTTGACCGACGTGACCAGGGCGCGCCGCTGCAGGTCCTGCGCGTCGAGGGTGCGGCGGCCGAGCCCGATCGCGAGGTTGTCGGAGATCACCTCGAGGACCTGGTAGGCGTTCATGACGCTGGCATAGCGAAGCATGGCCGGCCAGCGTTCCTCCGAGACCAGCCCGGAAAACAGCGTCGTGTTCATGTTGATCAGCTGTACGACGCCGGTTGCCTGCAAAAATTCCTGCTGTCGTGGGTTGCGTGCGGAGAAGGCCCAGGCGACGAAGTCGCGATAGGCCCCGGCGGGCATATGGCGAGCAATGGCCTCCGTCAACGCCGCGCGACTTGCCGCCAGAAGCTGTGCGGAGCGTCGATTGGTTGTCACGCGTTGAAACTATGTCACGCCCTGTCGGATCTCAGCGATGCATGCCCGGTGGCGGTGGTGGAGCCGGTTCGTCGTCGAAGTCCAGGCCGCCCTCGAGGAGGGCCTTGACCTCGGACTCCCGGAATCGGCGGTGGCCGCCGGGCGTGCGAATGCTGCCGATCCGTCCAGCCGCTGCCCACCTGGTCACCGTCTTAGGGTCCACCCGGAACAGCGCGGCCACTTCGCCAGGCGTCAGCAGGCGATCTCCCGTGTCCACGCTCACCTCCTCGTTCTTGGGTCTCATTAGAGCACCGGCCGCGTATGATGTCCGCGAAACTGCGGTTTGGTACCATTCACGAATATCTGCGGTAAGATTGCGAACTCAATTCGTATATTGCCCGAAGATGCGCCTCTACGTGCCCTAGTCCCTCGAACTGGGTAGTCCTAGGGGCTAAGGTCACATTCCGTGGACGCCATCGATCGTCAGCTGCTTGACCTCTTGCGCAAGAGCGCTCGTTTGTCGTACGCGGAGCTCGCGCGCCAGGTCGGCCTGTCGGCGCCGGCGGTGCACGAGCGGGTGGGCAAGCTCGAAAACGCCGGGGTGATCCGCGGATACCACGCGGACGTCGACCCCGACTCGATCGACTTGGGCGTGACGGCGATGGTCCGGGTCGTCCACGACACGAGCGTGGACATCGACGAGCTGGTCGCGGCCATCCGGGAGTACCCAGAGGTCGAATCGTGCTACTTCCTGGCGGGCGAGGAGTCGCTCCTGCTCAAACTGCGCGTGGCGACGATCGCCGAGCTGGAGCGGCTAGTGGTGCGGCTGGGGCGGACGGCGGGCGTGGGCAGCACGCGCACGACCATCGCGCTGTCCACAAAATGGGAGGGCCGCCCCCGGCCCCTCTAGCCCGCCTGATCCGTTTGCCACGGCTTGCCGCCTGCCACGGGCTGGTGGATGGGGAAGGTGTCTCAATAGGCCGTCTAGCGGCGGTCACAGCATGATGCTGGACAACGAGCTTGCCTTCCCCATCGCGGCCAATCATAGGCATGCGAAGCGCGGCCAGGCGGCCGCCCCGCCGGTGCGATGGCGGACCAGGCAGCCGTACACCTGTCCAGTGATGGCAGGCAGCTCGCGATGGCCACCGACGACGGTTTCGTCGTCACGGATATCGCGACCATGGCGACACAAGGCTTCCGATCCGCGCAAGCGGCGGAAGTCCCGGCGCCCCGGGACATATGTCTCAGGCCCGGGGGACACATCGGAGCGCATGATGGCGGCACGGGGGCTGACGCGACGGTCATCATCTCGACAGTCCGCCATACGAATTGGGTCGCGTCGATGAGTTAGCCGTATGCTTCGGTGTGCGGCACTCCTCGGGCGTCACGACAACGATTTTGGCCCGAAGACAGCAGGGGGAACCGACCACAATGCAAGCGGAGAGTGTTTTCGGCATCTTGGTCATCCGAAGCGATGACACCCGGGCGCACATCTACCCGGACATTGATCAGGTGCTATTGAGCTTACCGGTGGGTGCGGCCGAGGATCCGGGTGGGGTGGAGTTTTTCAGCACGGCCGGGCACCGGCTGGCGCCCGTCTTCGACAGGGAGTGGCGGCTGCAGGATCTGGCGCGGACCTCGGGCACGGCACAGCCCGACCTTGTCCTGCGGCGGTTGCGGGCGACGATCCGCCATATGAAGCAATATCTTCGGGACAACCCGGATCTGGCGGAGAAGGCCGGGCTGACGGTCGACGACGGGCTGCTGCGGTTGCCGAGCCTGCGCTCGGCGTCGCTCGAGACCGCCCTGCAGACCTGGGCCCCGGTCCTCGGCCATCCCACGGGGTCGCATACGGCCGATCCCTGGCACAACTTCTGGGTTCACGGCATCCTCTGACGCCGGCGCCCCTACCTTTCCAGGCAAGGAGCCCGCCGATGTTCGGCTCAGCCCAGGCACCGCGGATACCGCGCCGGGTCACGGTGACGGGCACGGCGATGGCCGTGGCTGTGCTCGTACTGGCGGGAAACCTTGCCAGCGCGGGAAGGGTGTCCGGTTACGCGATCGCGTTCACCGCTCCCATGGTGGCTTACGCCATCATGGGAGTTCTCGTTCTCGCCGTCAGCCCGCGCCACCTCATGGGCCGCTTGATGGTGGCGGCCGGCGCCGCGGCGACCGGGGCGCTGCTTGGGTTCAGCTGGCCGGTGTGGCTGCCGGCGGCGTGGCTGAGCCAATGGGCATGGTGGCCGCCGTTCGGGCTGATAACCCTTGCCCTGCTGGTGTTTCCGGATGGGCGGCTGCCGTCGCCGCGATGGCGCCCGGTCGCCGTGCTCATCGTGGTGGGCACGGCCGTCGCCAGCCTGGCGCTGGCGCTGGCCGCGCTGGACCATCCGCACAACATGCTCACCGCCGTCATCGAGTTCACCCCGCGGGCCCAGGTGCTGATCCGAGTGGCCGCGGTCGGGGCGCTGCTCACCGTCGTGGGCCTGTTTGCGGTGCTGTGGGCGCTGTGGCTACGCTGGCGCCGGGCCGAGGGAGACACCCGCCAACAGTTGGCCTGCCTGCTTCCAGCCGTCATCCTGTTTGGATTCGGGTTGTTCGTCCTGGATCCGCTCGGCGTGTCGGAAGCCTATGTGGTCATCGCCGCGGCGCTGCCGCTGGGCATGTGCGTGGCCATCGTGCGTTACAGCCTCTACGGTTTGGATCAGGTCGTCAACCGGACCATCGTCTGGCTGCTGATGACCATGATGGTGATCGGGGTGTTCATCGCGATCGTCACGGTGCTGCGCGACGTGGTGCTGGGCGCCAGCGCCTCGACCGCCTCGCTCGTGGCGACCGGTCTGATCGCGGTCACGTTCGAGCCGTTGCGCCAGCGGGTCCAGCGCGGGGTAAACCGGCTCCTCTACGGTGAACGCGACGACCCGTATCTGGTCATCACCAGGCTGGGCGAGTTGCTGGGACGCACGGTCGAGCCCAACGCCGTGCTGCCACGGCTGACCGAGACGATCGCCCGCTCGCTGCGGGTGCCCTATGTGGGCGTGGAGATCGAAGTCAACGGAAGCACACGCCTGCTCGCCGAGCACGGGCACGCGACGACCACAGTGGACACGTTCGGCATGATCGCCAACGGGGAGCGCCTCGGCCGGCTCATCGTCGCCAACCGCAGTGCCAACAGCCGGTTCAGCCGGCGCGAACGGCGGCTGCTGGGCGATCTGGCGGTGCAGGCCGCGGTCGCCGTGAAGGCCACCCGGCTCGTGTGGGATCTGCAGAACTCCCGCGAGCAACTGGTGATGGCACGGGAAGAGGAGCGCCGCCGCGCCCGCCGGGACCTGCACGACGGTCTGGGCCCGACGCTGGCCGGGATGTCGATGCAGGTACGGGCGGCACAAAAGCTGGTCACCGGCCATCCCAAGGTCGGCGACATCCTCAACGCGCTCGCCGGGGACCTGCAGACCTGCACCGACGAGGTACGCCGCCTGGTCGACCAGCTCCGGCCACCGGCGCTGGACGCGGGTCTGGCGGCGGCTCTGCGGGCAGAATGCCAGCGGTTCACCAGCCCGACTCTCTCCGTCCAGCTGCGTGCGAACGGCACGCTCGATGGGCTGCCGGCGGCGGTCGAGGTCGCCGCGTATCGCGTCGTCGCCGAGGCGCTGACCAACGTGGCCCGGCACGCGCAGGCGCGCAGGTGCCGGGTCTCGGTGTCCCGGCAGCGCATGCTGAGCCTGGAGATCGTCGACGACGGCGTCGGGATCACCACGCCCGCCTCGCGCGGGGTCGGCCTGGACTCGATGCGGGACAGGGCCGAGGAACTGGGCGGGACATGTGTCATCACCGAGGCGGACCCGCGCGGCACGGCGATCCGGGTCAGCCTTCCGCTGCCCGCCCAGCCCGTGGACGGCTGAGTCATGTCCGGCGGGATGACGGTCCTGGTCGTGGACGACCATCCCGTGGTACGTCGCGGGTTGCGCACGCTGCTCGACGGCGAGGAGTGGGTCGGCGAGGTGCTTGAGGCCGCCACGGTGGCGGAGGCCATCCGGGAGGTGGTCACGCACCAGGTCGACGTCGTCGCGATGGACGTGTCCCTTCCCGACGGTGACGGCGTTGACGCGGTCGCCCGGATGATGGTCGCCCGGCCGGGGGTCAGAGTCCTCATGCTGACGATGGCCGACGACGAGGAGATCGTGGCCCGGGCGTTGCGGGCGGGAGCCCGCGGGTACCTAGTCAAAGAAACCGACCCGGACATTCTCGTGGAGGCCTTGCACACCGTCTCCGCCGGAGGCGTCGTGCTGGGGCCCAGGATCGGTCCGTCGGTCCTGACGGCGATGCGCCGCTCGCCCGCCGAACTGCCCACGCCGTTCGACCGGCTGACCGCGCGGGAGCGCGTTGTCTTGGCCTGCTTGGCTTCCGGCGAGAGCAACGCGCGGATCGCGCGGCAGCTGGGCGTCAGCGAGAAGACCGTGCGCAACCAGCTTTCGAGCGTGTTCGCCAAGCTTGAAGTCGCCGATCGGGTGCAGGCCGTCCTGCTCGCCCGCGACGCCGGGTTCACCGGCTGACGGCTGCCCCGTAGGCCAATCCTCCTTGTGCTGTGGGACATGTGTCCCTCGTGCCGCCCTCGAGCGGTCCAGCAGGCTGCTGTCGAAAGCGGAAGCGGAGGGAGGTGAGCAACATGAAGGAAATCAAGATCAAGGTTCGCCGTCTCGAGCGTCTCGAGACCACGATCATCACCTATGTCGGTGGCGTGGCCTGCGAGTGCTGATGAAGGCGTGATGTCAGGGGCCTTCACGAGAGGCCCCTGGCATCACCACCACCGTTTGTCATCGCCCGGCCAAATTATCGGAGCTGAGGATGAAACTCCCACGTATCAAGCACATACAGGCTTTGGGCCGCCGGGATGACGGAATGATCCGGTCGGGCTCGGGACTGTTCGGCATCGCCCTCGAGCTGGAGGACACACCGGACGGTTCCGTGTGGCAACTGATGAGTCTGCTCGACGGCACCAGGGACGTCGACGCCGTGGTGGCACAGATGCGCCGCGACAACCCGGATCTGGACGGTCAGAGCGTCCGCGACAGCGTGCAGGCGCTGATCGACACCGGGCTCGTGGAGGACGCCGGCGCGGTGGCGCCCGATAACCTGTCGGCCGCGGAGATCGAACGATACGCGGGCAACACCCGTTATTTCTCCTGGGTGGACATGGCCCCGCGCCCGTCGCCGCTGGAGCTGCAGCGCCGGCTCAAGCAGGCCCGGGTCAGCGTGCTCGGCCTCGGCGGCACCGGCGGCGCGATGGCGATGAGCCTGGCCGCCGTCGGCGTCGGATCGTTGCTGTGCGCCGACTATGACGTGGTCGAGCCGGGGAACCTCAACCGCCAACTGCTCTATTCCGAGGACGACGTCGGGACGTCCAAAGTGGACACCGCAGTGCGCAAGCTGCGCGGCATCAACCGCCACGTGGAGGTGACCGGCCACACGGTGCGGGTGGGATCCGTCGAGGACCTGCTTCCGCTCATGGAGGCCGACATCTTCCTGCTGTGCGCGGATCACCCTCAGCCGCAGTTGCAGATGTGGACCAACGAGGCCGCGCTGCGCACCGGGACACCGTGGCTGATCAGCCGCTACAGCGGGCCGCTGACGCTCATCGGCATGTTCGTGCCGCACCGGACACCGTGCTACACGTGCCTGATCCACCAGTACCCGAGCATGGGCCCCGGCGCGGAGCCGGTCTGGCAGCCGCTCTACCCGCAGATACCGGGACACGCGGTCATCGCCCCGGTGGCCGTGGTAGGCGGGCAGCTGGGCGCGCTGGAAGCCATCTGCCACCTCACCGGCATGCCGGCGCAGACCGCCGGGCGCGTCTTCCGGCAGAGCCTCGTGGTCTACAGCCACAACTTCTTCCTGGATCTGGAGTTCTGGCCGGAGTGCCCGGACTGCGGCGGCGGGCGCGGGTGAGCCTTCCATGTCCACTCTGCTTGAGACCAGCCGCGTGCGATTGCGGCCCCTCGTCATCCGGCCCGAGGACGGCGAATATGTGGTGGGCAGCCTCGACAACGGCGAGTTCGTGGCCATACCCGAGGTGGGGAAGAGGGCCATAGAACTGCTTGGTGACGGCCGGACCCTTGAGGAGGCCAGCCGGCAACTCGGGCGGGAGTATGACGCCGAGGTCCCGCTCGCGGACTTCGTGGAGCAGCTGTGCGAGCTGGGTTTCGTCGCATCCATCGACGGAAGCCCGGTCGAGGGCGGCGAACCGGCTTTCCGGCCAAACTTCCCGCGCTTGCGGCAACACCATGTCCAATGGTTGTTCCGCCCCTGGCTCGCAGCGCCGTATGTGGCCGTGCTGGCCTGGGCCGCCGTGGCCGTGGCCAGGCGGCCCGGACCCGGCTGGCTGCGCTACGACACGCTGCTCTGGTCGGACTCCGTCAGCCTCGTTCTCGTCGCCAACTTCGCGTTGGTCGCGGCGCTGGCGGCCCTGCACGAGTTCGCCCACCTGGCGGCGGCGCGCTCGCTGGGACTGCCGGCACGGTTCGGGCTGAGCACAAGGCTGGGCACGCTGGCCCCGGTGACCGACGTGCGGTGCCTGTGGGCCGTGGAACCGAGGCGGCGCTACCGCGTCTACCTCGCCGGGATGGCCAGCGACCTCATGGTGATCAGCGCGGCCCAGCTGACCGGGGCGTACCTGCCGGGCGTGCGCGCCCCGATGGACGCGCTGTCACTGCTCGCGGTGCTCGCCATGCTCGGACAGCTCCAGCTCTACATGCGCACCGATCTGTACCTGGTCGCGACGACCCTGGCCCGGACGAAGAACCTCCACAACGACGCCGTGGTCTACCTGCTCGACCGGTTGCGGCGGCTACGCGACCGGCGACACCGGCCCGACCCGCTCGCCGAACTGTCCGCACGCGAAACGCTTGTCGTGCGGCGCTACGCGATCGTCATGGTCGCCGGGAGCGCGGTCGCCCTGACGTTGCTCCTGACGACGCTGGGCACCAATCTCGTCGCGGCGATCGCCCGCGCCATCACGGCGATCGGCAGCGGCGCATGGCTTCGGGTGCTTGACGGGGCGGCCACCCTGACCATCCTGCTGCTCTTCCAAACCCTCTTCGTGCTCACGCTGCTACGGCTGCGTGGCGAACGTCTCCGTCGGCTGCGGCAACGGTTTGCCGACGGGCCCGCGGACCACCCAACCCAAGAAGGGAACAGTCAAACATGAAGCACCAGAACAAAATAGCCGCGGCGGTGAGCGGGCTGGCACTCCTGCTGATGCCGGCAGGTGTCGCCTCCGCACATTCGTCAAAGGTCCTCACAGTGTCACCGGGCGAGTCGATTCAGGCCGCGCTCGACCGGGCCCGCCCGGGCGACACCGTTGTGGTCAGGCCCGGAACGTACAAGGAAAATCTGGAAATGAGCACCGACCGCGTCACCCTGACCGGATTCGGCGCCACGCTCGCCGCGCCCGAAATCCCCGTGCACCGGCGCTGCTCGACCGCGTTCGAGTCGGAGTCCAACCGCTTCGGCATCTGCGTCGCCGGAGACGTCGTGCCGGTGCCCGGCGGGTTTCCCGAGGTGCGGCGTCCCGTGCGCGACGTCACCATCCGCGGCCTGACCGTCGGCCGGTTCCCCAGCACCGGCGTCGTCGGCGTCGGCGCAGTCAACACCCGGATCGAACGAGCCGACATCGCCGGCGGTGCCAGCTATGGCATCCTGTTCTCGTTGGGCACCTCCGGCAGCGTCGTCGTGGGCAGCCGAGTACACGGCGGTTTCAGCGCCGGGATCTACATCGGCATCACCGCCGAAGCCCGTGCCACCCTCGTCGGCAACGACATCTTCGACAACGGTGTCTACGGCATCTTCCTGCGCGACGCCTCGCACGGCACCATCGCCGGCAACGACATCCGCGGAAACTGCGTCGGCGTCGGCTTCCTGCCGACCCACCCCGACCGGGCGGCGGTCACCGACTGGCGGGTTACGGCGAACCGCATACACGCCAACAACACCGCCTGCCCGACCGGCGCACCGCCGAGCTCCGGTGTGGCCATCCTGGGCGCCAGCAACATCACGGTGACCCACAACCTGATCACCGATAGCGGGCCCACCGATGCGGCCGCCACCAGGGGCGGCGGTGTGCTCGTGATGGCCAGCGAGTTCGGCGGGCCGGCTAGCCCCGTCGACAATCGCGTCGAGGCCAACGTGCTACGCGGCAACCGCCCGTTCGACCTCGCGGTGCTGGCCGAAGGCACAGGAAACCGTCTCACCGGCAACATCTGCGAAACCAGCACGCCCGCGGGTCTTTGCAGCGCGAACAACTGAAGGACAACGAGGGCGGCACCGGTGGGTCAACGGTGCCGCCCTCGCCGTCAACGCCGGTGGGTCAATGGTGCCGCCCTCGCCGTCAACGCCAGTGGACCTCTACGGTCGTGGCTTCTTCCGGCCTGTGCGGGACGGCCGAACAATTCGCGCCGGGATGCCATACTGGTGGCACAGTGCCAGCAGGCCACTTCCGTCGATCAGCTGTAGTGGTTTGCCGTTGGCAAAGTCGTAGCTGCCGGGTCCATATCCACTCGTCGTGATCAGAATGCCTTTGGTGGCGCCCTCATGCTGCATGGTCCCGTAGAGATCCCGGACATACTTGGGCTCGACCGTGATCCTGTAAAGCTTCGCTTGGATCACATACTTCCCCCCGAGCACCGGTGTCGGGTCGTAGGCGACGCAGTCGACACCACCATCACCGTCCGCTTGGAATATCTTGGTGTCCAATCCCATGCGCGTGAACAGGTTCTGCACAAAGTGTTCAAACTCTTTGGGGGTTAGATCCAGGAGATTCGGTCGCTTGTCGATATCGCTGATGACGTCGATGGGGTCAATGATCCGAGGGTCGGCCATGCTGAAGTTCATGACCGGGTTCACCGGCTGCAGCTCCTCAGGATGAGGTGACACGTCGGCAGCGAAATAGCGGCGAACGCAGGCCACCGCGTCGACCCGGGCGAGAACCAGTGAGGCGAACTGATCCCTTGTGGCTCGCAGAGTGATCAGATGGGGTGCAATCGGTTGCCCGGTGCTTGGCTCGATGGCCTTGACGTACCCATTGAAAACGATGGTATCGATGATCTCGTCTTTGTCGGCGGTGAAGACCACATGCAGTGCCCGTAGTGCAATCTGCGCGACCAACTGTTGGTAAATTCTGCGGACCTCAGCCATAGGTCGGTCGATCACGTCGATCGTGTCGCGCGCCTTGACGTACCGGAAGATCTTGTCGCTTGGAACAGTGTCCACATTGGGCAGTTGCCACTCGACGGCCAACAGGGACGACTCCGGAACGTAGCCGACACGGCGTTCCTTGGGAAAGCCCGCCGGGTCGCCAATCCGCTCCATCAGGATTTGGAAGTACCGGCTGGCCGCATGCCGATCCCTGTCTCTAACCTGTTGAGCGAAGGCGTCCAACACGCCGGTTGTGGGCAGTAACCTCTGACGTGGCTTTCTCTACGATCGCCGAATGCTTTTGCCGGGCAGTTTTGACCCTCTCGAGACGAGCGTGTTCGGCAGCCTCATAGGCTTTGACAGCCGCCTCGAAGGCCTCTTGTGCGGCGTCTCGCTTGGCGGCGTGCCGTTGACCGCCGCCCAAGGCGCGGCCCAGCAAGCCTGGCTCTTTCGGCTCGAACTGCTGCCAGGACGGGGCGGACCCAGCATGTTGGTCGGCGCCGAGGTCCAAGGGTGGCACCCGCACTTGCTTCTTGAAGCTGTCGAAGGCCGGGGCCTGGACGGGCGTATCCAAGGCTCGCACCAGCAGCTGAGATAGCTCCCGAACGAGATTGTCGGTCGTCGCGGTCTTGGTCTCGGCTTCCTCGATCCGGATTTTGAGGTATGCCTCACGCTGTCGGCGTTCCTCTTCTTTCTTCATCCGCTCGGCGTTCTTGACCGCCTGCTGAAAGTCTCTCCGCTCCGCGGCCAGTTGCCGTTGCCAGTTGTTGGATCGCCCACCCCGCGTCACGCTATCTCCCCCCGGTTGCTGCGAGTGCATTGATAGTACATCGGTAGCGGTTGATAGCTGTGCGGTGTGCGCCATCTGAAAGCGCTGAGGACTTACGCCACAGTGAGCATGAATAAGGCGCGCAAGCCGTTTCATGTCAAGGGTCGCCAGATCAGGGACCTGTCATACGCGCCACCGCCATCGGTCATTCGTGCCGGCGCCGGCAGCGGTGCCATGACCGATCCGCTCGTGCCCGCCATCGAAGGCTTACACGGCAGAAGCTGTCCCGTTCCGTCGCATGGAAGCCGGGAGAACTTGCCGCTATGGGGTGCGCTCCCCGGCACGCCGTCACCGCCGACCACAACAGGCTGTCCAAACAGGACATCATCCGCGATCTGATCAAGGGTTGATCGAGGAATGCGAGCCCGACTCGAAACTCGTGGGGCCTCTGGCCCGACGATTACGAATGCCTAGCGGAGATCATCCTGCTGCTGATCGAAGCTGATGGTGATCCGGTCATGGCGATCGACCCCGACCGCGTAGCGGCAGCCGCCAAAGTCGGCACGCCACACACGCCACACGCGCCACAGGGTGCGTTTCTCCTTGAGTGACCGGAGCATCGGCTGTTACGCGGCCAAGGTGAGCTGGTCCTTGTAGCGGCTGGCGTGGGTGCGCAGGTATTCGCGGTCGAGGTGGTATTGCCAGTACTTTTCGAAGTCGCCGTTATCCCGATATCGGGATAACGGCGATTATGGGGATGGCGTGGTTATGCCGATTGGGCGGCGAAATCGACTGGCGGACAGGGCTTGCGCGAACGGGTGATCGGGATAAC
>JBIOYB010000298.1:0-14025 GCA_044869915.1 Allorhizocola sp. | reverse complement strand
GAATCGCTCGCTCGCCAGCACGGCCGCGGCCGAACCGTCCGATGTGGGCGAACACTGCAGCTTCGTCAGCGGCTCGTGGATCACGGTCGATTCCAGCACCTCTTGCAGCGAGTACACGGTCTGGAACTGAGCATAGGGATTGTCGGCCGAGTGCCGGTGGTTTTTCTCCGCGATCCGCGCGAACTGCTCGGCGGTCGTGCCGTAGCGCGACATGTGCTCGCGTCCCGCGTCGGCGAACATCTGCGCGGCCATGGGCGCGGCCGTGAGCTCATAGAGCTCGGCGAGCGCGGCGAGGTGGCGCATCAGCGGCTGCTCGCGATCACCGAATTGCGCCGTCAGCGAGCCCCGCTGCATCTTCTCGAACCCGAGCGCCAGCACGCAGTCGGCGATCCCGCCCTCGATCAGCTGGCGGGCGAGGAAGAGCGCGGTGGATCCGGTCGAGCAGTTGTTGTTGACGTTGCTGATCGGTATGCCGGTCAGGCCGAGCTCGTAGAGCCCGCGCTGCCCGCAGGTCGAGTCGCCGTAGACGTATCCGGCCACCGCCTGCTGGATGTCCGCATAGGACACGCCCGCGTCGGCGAGCGCGCGCTCCCCGGCCTCCCTGACAAGCTGGGGGTAGTCCAGCTCGGGGTCGCGCCCCGGCTTGCGGAAGGGTGTCATGCCCACACCGACCACATAGGCCTTAGAAACAGTCACGACTGTATGTTAACGCCAGTGGCGATACCTTGTGATGCAAGGTACTGTGCATGACATGGAACCGGTCGGAGGCCTCGGGACGGCGCTACGCCGCGGGACGTTGGAGTTCTGCGTCCTGGCTCTGCTCGAGACTGAGCCGCGCTACAGCGTGGAGCTGGTGACCCGGTTGGGCGCGGAGTCCAGCCTGACGACCAGCGAGGGCACGCTCTATCCGCTGCTGTCACGGCTGCGCCGTGCGGGCTGGGTCGACACGATCTGGCAGGCGTCATCGGGTGGGCCACCACGCCGTTACTACGAGCTCACCAGCCAAGGCAAGGCGGCCCTGGCCCACTTCCGCGCCGAGTGGGTGGCGTTTCGCGGCGCCGTGGACCGCATCGTCGGAACGGAGTGGACATGATGCAGCAGCCTGTGCGGCAACAGGACCGTCTCGTCGAGCAATACCTGGCCGCGGTCGCGCAGGCGTGCGCCGGCCTGCCCGTCTCGCGGCGGGAGGAGCTCGTCGCCGACCTCAGGGAGCACATCGCGGTGGCGCGTCAAGCGCTGCCCGACCCGAGCGAGGCCGACATCCGTGACATCTTGGACCGCCTGGGCGAGCCGACAGTGATCGCCGCCGAGGCACGCGTGGGCGAGCCGGCCGATCCAATGCCGGCGCTGGCCGTGCCGGTGAAGCGGGTCAATTGGACCGTGGTCGTGATCAGCGTCGTCCTGGCGACAGTGGTGGTCATGATATTGGTCTGCGTCAGCGGCCTCCTGGCGACCGGCGAGCCAATGCCCGGAGGCGGGTCGCGTCAGGTGATCACGCCGGAGCAGCGCCCGTGAAGGGGGCACTCGCGGCATTTGCCCTTGCCGCGACGCTGGCACTGACAGGCAGCGCGGCCCATGCCATCGTGGGCGGGCACGTGGCGGGTCCGGTGCATCCTTTCGCCGCCTCGCTGCAGGTCAACGGCGTGCCGCTGTGCGGCGGCTCGCTGATCGCACCGCGGTGGGTCCTCACCGCCGGGCACTGCCTCGACATCGCACAGCAGCTTCCCGGCACGCTGGCCATCCGGGTCGGTTCGACCGACCGCACGCGCGGCGGCACCCTCGCCCACGCCGCCGGGCCGGTCATCCACCCGGGCTTCGGCTACGCGGCGGGCGGCTCCTCGGGGCCGACCGTCTTCCACGACATCGGTCTGGTCAAACTGGACGTGGCGGTGGATTATCCGCCCGTCAAACTGGCCCGGGACGCCACCGTGGCCGGCACGCGGGCCACGACGATGGGTTGGGGCTGCACGCACGACCACACGCCCGAGCGCCCGTGCGATCCCGCGCGATACCCGGCACAGCTGCGCGAGCTGGAGACCCGGATCGTCGCCGACTCGCTGTGCGGCGATCTGGCGCCGAAGCTGGAGCTGTGCACGCTGGCCGCCGGCGGGCAGGCGTGCGCGGGCGACAGCGGCGGGCCCCTGATCAACGGCTCGCGGCTCATCGGCGTCACCAGCAGACCGGGCCGCCTGACCACGACACCCTGCCCGGCAACCGTTGTCACCTACACCGATGTAACCGCATATGCGGACTGGATCCGGCGCACGGTTAGGGCATAATGCATGCCGTGAACGGCAAACACAGCGCATCGTCAGACGCACCGGCGTCCAGATCGCTGTGGACCTCACCCGCGGCCATGGCGACCGCGCTCGTCGTGCTGTTCGGCGCGTTCGCCGGGCTGGCCGCGTTCCTGTTGGGGCGCATGGACGTCGAGTGGGCCACGCCGCCGGGCAACCCGCCCGTGCGCAGCCCGGTCAAGGTGGACGACGCGCTGCGTTGGGGCCCAACGGAGTTCCGCTTCGAGCGGCTGATGGCGATCAACCTCGACGGCGACGCGCTCGCCCGCGAGGGCGACGGCGCCGACCTGTTCAACTGGGGTGGCGCCGAGGTCTCCAACACCTTTGGCGTGTACGTCTGGAAGGGCACCCAGGCCCCGTCGGCCACCGACTGCGCGACCTACCTGAGCACCTATGCGACGCGCGAATACCTGCGCATCGGCGAGGGCATGGTGCTGTGCGTGCGCACGAGCGAGTCCCGCGTCGGGCTGGTCACCATCAAAAAGCGCGAGGGTGAGGCCTGGCTGGCCGACGCTCAGGTGTGGAAAGAGCAGATGCCCTAGGACCGAGAGGAACGGATCGCCCGGCGGCGTTATCCTGACGATCTTTGATCCACGCAGTGGTCAAGATCGGGCTTGGATGGCGTCGCCTTCAGGGGGCGATCCGCCGCGACTTGCTTTAGCAGGAGCAAATATCACAGCTCGTCCTCGACATAGCGGGGGCGGGCCACGGCGAGACCGGCGAAGACCTGCAGCACGGCGGCCAGGATCAGGAACGCGATCGGCACCGTCCACCCGCCCGTCATCCCGTAGATGACGCCGAGCACAAACGGCCCGAGCGCGGCGATCACGTAACCCACGCTCTGGGCGAAGGCCGACAGCGCCACGATCCCGGCGGGCGTGCGCGCCCGCATGCCGATCATCGCGAGCACGAGCGGGAACTGCCCCTGCCCGAGCGCGAGCAGCGCCACCCACAGCACCGCGCCGATGTGCGGGCTGAGCATGAGCCCCACGTATGAGGCGATCATCGCCAGCGACATGACAACGACGAGGATCTGCGGATTTTTCGGCCGCCGGGTGGCCAGTGCCGGCATAAACAATGCGACTGGTACGCCGAAAGCCGTCACGCCGGCCAGCAGCAGCCCGGCGGTCTCGGCCCGGAAGCCGGCGTCGCGAAACATCTGGGCGAGCCAACCCATGGCGGCGTATCCGCTGAGCGCCTGCAGTCCAAAGTAGAGGCCCATCGCCCAGCCGAGCCGGGTCCTGCCGATGCCCTTGAAGCGCGCGACCGAGGAATCCCGCACGGCGGCACCCCGGAACGCCAGCCACGGCAGCGCGCCGACCGCGGCCGTGAGCGCCCACACGCCCAGCCCGGCACGCCAGTTGCCGAACGCGTGCGCGATGGGCACGCTCGCGGCCGCCGCGGTCGTCGTGCCCACGGTCATGGCCATCGTGTACACGCCCGTGACCAGGCCCGCGCGGTCGGGGAAGTGCTGGCGCACGACGACTGGCAGCAGCACGTTGGCCACGGCGATGCCGGCCAGCGCGGCGGTGCTCGTGATCACGAAGACGGCCGCCGAGTCGGTGAGGACCCGTGCCGCCTGCCCGCCCGTGAGCACGACCGTGGCGCCGATCAGTATCTGCCCGTGAGTGAATCGGCGGGCCAGCCACGGGGTGATCGTGCCGAAGGCGGCGAAACTCAGCGCGGGGACCATCGTGACCAGGCCCGCGACCGTGGGGGACAGGCCGAGATCGGCCCGAACCTCCGGGAGAAGTGCGCCGAGGCTGGTGATCGCCGCGCGTAGATTGAGGGCCACCAGTAGGATTCCGGCCAGCACCAGGGCCGCTGTTCGGCTGAGGAGCGGTTTGGCGATGGGGAGCGCGAGCGCGGGCTGTGCCACGACACTCATCGTAGAATCATGGGACGAATTTAAGAAGCGAGTGTAAGCAGGGACACCATGACGTTGCGTGCTCCAAAACGAGAGGCCTTGGTCCCGCAGGTGATCGAGCAGTTGCGGGCACAGATCAGCTCCGGTGAATGGCCCGTGGGCACGCGCATCCCGACCGAGCCCGACCTGGTGGCGGCGCTCGGCGTGGGGCGCAACACGGTCCGCGAGGCCGTGCGGGCGCTGGTCCACTCCGGCGTGCTCGAGCGCAGGCAGGGCTCGGGGACATACGTGACCGCCCGGCACGAGCTGACCGGATACGTCGCCCGCCGGCTCGAGGCCGCCGAGCTCGCCGAGTCGATCGAGGTGCGGCGTGCGTTCGAGGTCGAGGCCGCCCGGCTGGCCGCGACCCGACGCACGCCCCTGGACGTGAAGGATCTTGAGTCCGCCCTGGTCGCCCGCGAGGAGGCGTGGGAAGGCGGCGACGCGTCATCCTTCGTGGAGGCCGACGCCGCGCTGCACATGGCCATCGTCGCGGCCGCGCACAACGGCATGCTCGCCGAGCTCTACGCCTCCTTCCGAGGTGCGCTGCTGGCCAGCCTGCACGGCTCGGTCGGCACGGAGCTCACCCCGGAGTCCTATGTGGACCACGGCGACCTCGTCGACGCCATCTGCGCGGGCGACCCCGAGCGCGCCGCCAAAGCCGCGGCCGCCTACCTCGAGCCGTAGGCCCCAAGCGCTCGTGGCGCGGGCGGCGTCACGTGAGGATGCCCGTGGCCACGAGCGCGATGCCAACCACGACATTGAACGCGGCATTCATCATCAGGAGCCGCTGCCTGCGCGCGATGTCGGCCCGGCCGGCCAGGACAAACCGGAACAGCACGAACTCGATCGCTCCAGTAAGGACTAATCCGCCCCCGACCCACTCCCACCAAGTCACTCGGCAAGAATAGCCGTGATCTATACATAGGCGGACGTCTCTCCTATCCTCTCCACAATGGAGAGAGGAGGGGCGATATGAATCGCCTCGCAGGAGTGCGCTTCGTCAGGACAGTGGCGACAGCGTTATTGGTTACCGCGGCCACAGCCGCCTTCACCGCGGTCCCGGCAGCGGCGCAGGATGGACAGATCCTCGCGGTGGGCACGCAACGGGTCGTGCCCGACAGCTACCTGGTCATCCTGAAGTCCAATGTGGATGCCGATGCCACCCAATCCCAACTGCTGAAGCTCTTTGGCGGCACATCCGGTCACACCTACCGGGCCGCGCTCAAGGGGTTCGAACTCAACGCGTCCGAGGCCGTCGCCAAGAAGATCGCGGCCCACCCGGCGGTGGATTTCGTGCAGCAGAACGGAATCTACACGATCCAGGACACGCAGACCCCCGTGCCGTCCTGGGGCCTGGACCGCATCGACCAGGCTGACCTGCCGCTCAACAACAGCTACACCTACCCCAACACCGCGTCCAACGTGAAGATCTACGTTATCGACACGGGCATCCGGATCACGCACACCGACTTCGGCGGCCGGGCGGTTTGGGGCACCAACGCGGTCGACACCAACAACACCGACTGCCACGGCCACGGCACGCACGTGGCTGGCACGTCCGGCGGCACCTCGTATGGTGTCGCGAAGGCGGCCGCGCTCGTCGCCGTCAAGGTGCTCAACTGCCAGGGCTCCGGCACCACGGCACAGGTCGTCGCGGGCATCAACTGGGTGACCACCGACCACGCGGCCGGTGCCGCGGCCGTGGCCAACATGAGCCTCGGCGGCGGCGTCGACACGGCCATCGACAACGCGGTGGCCAACTCCATTTCGGACGGTGTCACCTACGCGATCGCGGCGGGCAACAGCAACGCCAACGCGTGCAACTTCTCGCCGGCGCGCGTGCCGGCGGCGATCACGCTCGGCGCGAGCGAGAGCAACGACGCGCGCGCGTCCTACTCCAACTTCGGGACGTGCCTGGACCTGTTCTCGCCCGGCAGCGGGATCACGTCGGCGTGGGCCACGAGCGACACCGCGACCAACACGATCAGCGGCACGTCGATGGCCTCGCCGCACGCGGCCGGCGCCGCGGCGCTGATCCTGTCGGCCAACCCCACGTGGACGCCGCAGCAGGTGCGCGACTCGATGGTGGCCAACGCGACGCCCAACAAGGTGACCAGCCCGGGGACCGGCTCGCCCAACCTGCTGCTCAAGGTGGGCGCGGCCGCGCCGCCCACGCAGGACTTCTCGGTCTCGGTGTCACCGGCGTCCGGCACCATCGCCGCCGGCAGCTCCGGCACGACCACCGTCAACACGGCCACCACGCTGGGCGCGCCGCAGACGGTGAACCTGAGCGCGAGCGGCCTGCCGAGCGGCGTGTCGGCTTCGTTCTCGCCGTCGTCGGTCACGTCGGGCGACTCGTCGACGCTGACGCTGACTGTCGCGAGTTCGACAGCCAACGGCACCTACCCGATCACCATTACCGGGTCGGGCACGACCGGCACGAAGACGGCGACCTTCACGCTGACGACCACGGGCGGGCCGGTCGAGCTGTGCTCCGGCACCAACGGGACCGACATGACGATCCCCGACCCGGGCACGGTCAACAGCCCGATCCCGCTGCCGAGCTGCGCCCGCAATGGTTCGGCGACGTCAACGGTCGAGGTGCACATCGTCCACCCCTACCGGGGCGATGTGCGCATCCGCCTGATCGCGCCGGACGGCACCGCGTACCTGCTGAAGAATTGGAGTTTCTTTGACAGCGCGGACGACGTGCACGCCACCTACACCGTGAACCTCTCGGGTGAGGCCGGCGCCGGCACTTGGCAGCTGCGTGTCGACGATGTCTTCGGCTCCGACGCGGGCCATCTCGACAGCTGGACGCTGACCATCTAAGTCGCACCATCTAAATCGTTTGATGCTCCGAATCAGGTGGGGTCCGGCGCCGTGCCGGGCCTCACCGTCCATTTCGGAGGAATAGATGGTATCCGCAAGAAGCATGGCCGCGGCGGCATTGGTCGCCGTCGCGGTCCTCGCGTCAGGAGGGGCCGCGGTCGCCGCGGATCCCGAACCGCCGCATCGGATCAAGAGCAACGGGCGGACGTTCTTCGACACCGTCACGCGGCAGGAGTTCCTGCCCCGGGGCGCGAACTACATCCGGCTGGCGGGCAACCCGGACGAGCCGTGGCACTCGACCTTCGAGCCGGGGATCTACAGCCCGCAGAACGTCGAAACGATGCTGTACTTCCTGAAGTGGAGGTCCGGCTACAACACCGTGCGGGTCTTCGTCGACTCCGGCGGGGTCGGCCTGGGGCACGGCATCGGCGCCAATCCGGTCGGGCCGCACGGGTTGCGGCTGGCGTATCTGGACAACCTGGAGCACTTCATCCGGCGGGCCGCGGCGTATGGCATCTACGTCATGCTTTCCGCCGACTCGGTGCCCTACAACCCGTATTTCGACGCGGTGCGCAACACGGTCAACAACGGGCAGATCTATCAGGACGCGTCCGGGCACAACGCGCACTATCTGGACCACGGCTGGGTCGTGACCAAGCAGGCCTATCTGCAAAACCTCGCCGGGGAGCTCGGCCGCCGGCTGGGCAACATGCGCACGGCCATCTTCGCCTACGCGACCGACAACGAGGTCTTCTTCCGCACCAACGAGAGACCGTTTTCACAGGGGTTGGGTTTCATCTACCGGCTGCGGCATGTCCCCGGCTCGGCCTACAACATGGGGTCCTGGTATGAGCGGCAGAGACTGCTTGAGGACGGGCTGTTGCACTACGCCAACGCCGCGGTCCATGCGGTCAACACGTTGGCGAACGACCCGGACGTCATGGTGACTGTCGGATTTGGTACCAACTTCGCGGTGGGCAAGGCGGGACAGGTCGGCCTGCCCGTGCGATGCCCGTCGGAAACGTGCGTCCCGTCGCCGAAGTTCCAGTACTGGTATCCGGGGAACCCGGCGGATCTGGCCAACCGGTCGGCCGTGCACTTCGTCGACATGCACGTCTACCCGTTGAGCGGGGGCTACACGCTGGCCGCCGACCTCGGCTCGAGCGGCATCGGGGCCATCCCGAAGCCGTACATGCTGGGCGAATTTGGCGCGCCGAAGGCGGCATATCCGAACATCTATGCCGCGGCGGACAACATGCGCCTCAAGCAAATCCAGTCGTGCGCCATCGGCAATGGCGCCAAGGGCTGGCTCTTCTGGACCTATGACACCGATCTGGTGCAACCCGGCATGGGCCAGCAGGGGCAGTTCTATTCGCTACTCTCACCTGACGGCAGTGGTGTCATCAACGGGGTGCTTGCCCCGCTGGTGCGAAATCACCCCTGCGCGTGACTAGTTGACTCGGGGTCAGCACCGCCCGGTGCCGGTCCGAGCGCGGACAGAGATGTGGCGCCGCTCGACGCTGGTCCGAGCGCGGACTGAGATGTGGCACCGCTCGACGCTGGTCCGAGCGCTAACCGGCGCTCGCGCGGATGACCTCCGCGCGGGCGCCCTTGACCCGGTCGGCCAGGATGCGCATGGCCGCAACGGCTTCGGCGCGCCGGGGCTCGGGCGCCAGGCGCAGGGTCGCGGTCAGGATGTAGGCGACATCGCCGGACAGGTAGGGCGTGAACGCGCCGGACAGCTCGGGCTCGCGCATCCGGCGCGCGTGCGCGATCACCTCGTCGAGCGCCCACTCGGACGGCCCGGCGCACATCGCGGCCACGGCCTCGGGCCAGCCGCTGCCCGATGCCTGCCGCGTGATGCCGCCGTCGCCCGATGCCTGCCGCGTGACGCCGCCGTCGCCGAGCAGGCCGCGTGCGAGCGTGGTCGTGATGGAGGGCGCGGCGGCGCGCACGGCCGGAAGCGTCCGCGTGGCCAAAGCCGGGAACCAGGACACCAGCCACACGGCAGCGGCGGCGGTCAGCGGATCGTCGTGGGCGACAAGCGCAACCAGATCGGGCAGTTCGGCCTGCACGGCGTGGTATGCCGCGATGGACTCGGGGTCGCCGATGCCTTGCGCCTCAAAGCTTCTCGGGAATGTGTGGACGTCGTCGTCGCCGATGGCCAGATAGCCCAGTGACATCAGCGCGGACGTCGTGAGCTCCGGCTTGGCGGCGAGCCCGGCCACGTAGGGCACGGCCGCCGCGCTCGCGGAGAAGCGCCTACCCTGGTGGCTCAGCGCGCCAAGCAGCTCACCGAACGATTCCTCGTCCTCGCTGAGCCCGCGCAACATGTCCGGCACATCGGAGGCGTCTCCGTAGGCGTGTTCGAGTCCGGCCCAGTTCACGTGGTCGAGATCCGCTAGCGCGCGCACCCGAACACCCTATAAGGTGTCGGAGCGGCACGGTAGTAAGCGGTTACATCTGCGGAGGGGTGAACGGGCGTGGAGCGTCGTGTGTTATCGGGGGCGATGCACTACTTCCGGGTGCTGCCCCAGCAGTGGCCGCACCGGCTGCGCATGCTGCGCGCGATGGGCCTGGACACCGTGGAGACCTACGTGCCGTGGAACTGGCACGAGCCGCGCCGCGGCCGGTTCGAGCGAGTGTCGCAGCTGGGCGACTTCCTGGTGGCCGCGCGGGAGGAGGGGCTCGACGCCATCGTGCGGCCGGGGCCCTACATCTGCGCCGAATGGGACAACGGCGGCCTGCCCTGGTGGCTTGAAGGGCCGTTGCGGTGCAGCGCGCCGGGCTTCCTCAGCGCCGTCGACGACTGGTTTGACGTGCTGATCCCGGAGATCGCGCGGCACCAGACGACCCGTGGCGGCAACGTCATCATGGTGCAGGTCGAAAACGAATACGGTTCCTATGGGTCGGACCGGGCCTATCTCGCTTTTCTAAAAGATGGGTTGAGAAATAGGGGCATCGACGTTCCGTTGTTTACCTCCGACGGTCCCAACGAACTGATGCTCACCGGCGGGACCCTGCCGGGCGTGCTGGCGACGGTCAACTTCGGCTCCGAGCCCGAGGCGGCCTTCAAGGCCTTGCGCGAGTTCCGGCCCGACGAGCCGCTGTTCTGCATGGAGTTCTGGTGCGGCTGGTTCTCGACCTGGGGTGGCGAGTCCGTCAAGCGCGACGCCGCCGACGCGGCCGACGCGCTGCGGCGCATCCTCGAGGCGGGAGCGTCGGTCAACATCTACATGGCGCACGGCGGCACCAACTTCGGCACGTGGGCGGGGGGCAACCGGGGCGAGCCGCTGCACACCGGCGAGCTGAAGTTCGATATCACGTCGTACGACTATGACGCGCCCATCGACGAGCGCGGCGCACCGACCGAGAAGTTCTGGGCCTTCCGCGAGGTGCTGGGCGGCACCGCCGACGTGCCTTCGCCGGCGCCGCTGCTCCCACCGGCAACGGTCTCACTTGACGAGCGGCTGGGGCTGCTCGATGTCATGCGCGGACTGCCCAAAGTGGACTCCCTGGTGCCGCTGACCTTCGAGGAATTGGGGCTCGGGCAGGGGCTGGTGCTGTATGCCGCCACGCTGCCGGGGCCCGAGCCGCTGCGGTTCCAGGCCGCCGACCACGGTTGGGTGGTGGGTGGCGACACACGACAGGGGATCCTGGTCGAGTCGATGGGCCGGGCCAACTATGGGCCGCGGTTGGGCGAGCCCAAGGGTCTCATCGGCGGCGTGCTGCGCGGGCAGCAGCTCGTGCACGGCTGGACCGCGACGCCCATGGAGCTCGACGACATCTCGGCGCTGCCGTGGGGGCTCGTCCATGAAATCGGTAATGAGACCGGTCCCGCTTTCAGTCGCGGCTGGCTCGAGGTGGACGAGCCGTGCGACACCTACATCGAGGTCAATGGCGTCAAGGGATACGTGTGGGTCAACGGCTTCCTGCTCGGTCGCTATTGGACGATCGGCCCGCAGACCGCGCTCTATGTGCCGTGGCCGCTGCTGCGCGCCGGGCGCAACGAGATCGTCGCGCTGGAGCTGGACGGCCCGCCCGTGACGCGGGCTACTGTCGGCTGAGCGCGGTTGTTTCTGCGCGCGCGGCCATTTCTGCGCGCGGCTGTTTCTGCGCGCGGCTGTTTCTGCGCGCGCGGTTGTTTCTGTGCGCGCGGCGGTTTCTGCGCGCGCGGCGGTCTGTCTGAGCGCGGCGGTTTGTCAGAGCCCGGCCGTTTGCTTGAGCGCCGCCGCGCCGAAGGAAACAGCAAACCGCCGGCACCAGATCGTGACGCTGGTGTACTCCGCGATATCGGTCCCATCGGGGATGTCATAGACGTGCGTGCCGTGCGTCGCCTTGAGTTGCCCCAGATCGACCCATTTGCCATCGTCGAAGAGGGTCCACCCGGCTTCCCCGTCGACCACCGGCTGGTTGGACAGCCAGATGCGCAGTTCGGGGCCGTCGGAGGTGGCCAGCTCGCGCAGCACGAGCTGATGCTTGCCGTCGGGCAGCCGCACGACCTCCGCCTGGCCCGAGGTGGCGTGCTCGTGCTTGATGAACGTGCCCGCCGCGAGGGTCGTCGCGGCTGCGGGCGGCGTCTCCTCGATGCGGCTCGACGTGAACAGCTTCCATGGCTGGAACCAGTAGAGACCGATCCCACCCAGGATGACCACGAGCGCCACGAACCACGGCAGAACCCTCTTCCTCCTTCGCATGGGTCGTACCCTACCCACGCATCGGGGGTCGCCAATCATTTCCGTAAGACCCCGGTAATGATCTGACACGTAGGCTGGATCGTATGGGAACGCGGGTGCTCGTGGTCGACGACGACCCGACCGTGAGCGACGTGGTGCGGCGCTATCTCGAGCGGGCCGGCTATCAGGTCGCGCTCGCCACCGACGGCGCCTCCGCGCTGGCGCAATATGAGCGGGATCGGCCGGATCTGCTGATCCTCGATCTCATGCTTCCCGGCGTCGACGGGCTCGAGGTGTGCCGCCGGATAAGACAAAACCATGGTGATGCGATACCGATCATCATGCTCACCGCGCTCGGTGAGGAGACTGACCGGATCGTCGGCCTGCAGCTCGGCGCCGACGACTACGTGACGAAACCGTTCTCACCGCGCGAGCTCGTGCTGCGCGCCCAGTCGGTGCTGCGGCGCACGCAGCCGGCGCCGGTCAACCGGCCCCTGCGCGACGGCGACCTCGAGGTGGACCCGGCCCGGCGCGTGGCCCGGCTGGCCGGCGAGGAGCTGGCGCTCACGGTGCGCGAGTTTGACCTGCTGTACTACCTGATGTCCCATCCGGGGGTCGCGCTGCGCCGGGCCGACCTGCTCAGCGCCGTGTGGGGCTGGACGTTCGGCGACCAATCCACCGTGACCGTCCACGTGCGACGGTTGCGGGAGAAGGTCGAGCACGATCCGGCCAACCCGCGGCGGATCCAGACGGTTTGGGGGGTCGGTTACCGCTATGGTGCGTAACCTCCTGCTCATCCTGCTGGTCGCGCTCGGCGGCGCGCTGCTCGTCGTCGTGCCAGGAGCCGTTGTGCTGCACCGGCTCCAGCGTCGCTCGATCACGCTCAACGTGCTCGTGCTGCTGATCGTCACGGTGCTGGCCGTGCTCGCCGGCATCCTCGCGGTCGCGGCCGAGATGTTCATCTCGCGGCACGACCTGCACGTGCTGTTGTTCGTGGTGCCGGCGGCGGGCGGGCTGAGCCTGGCGATGGCGTGGTGGCTGGGCCGGCGGCTGGCCCGAGCGGCGATGTGGGCACAGGACGCGCGCGACCGGGAGCGGCTGGCCGAGGCTGGCCGGCGCGACCTGGTGGCCTGGGTGTCGCACGATCTGCGCACGCCGCTGGCCGGGATGCGCGCCATGGCCGAGGCCCTCGAGGACGGTGTGGTCAGCGACCCCGCGACGGTGGCGGAGTATCACGGTCGCATGAGGACGGAGACCGATCGCATGACGTCGCTCGTGGACGACCTGTTCGAGCTGTCGCGCATCAACTCCGGCGCGCTGCGGCTGACCCTGTCAGAGGTCGCGCTGGGCGATATCGTGTCCGATGCGGTCGCGGCGGCCGAGCCGGTGGCCAAAACCCGTGGCATCACACTGGTTTCGCGCACCGATGTGTGGCCGCAGGTGAGCGCGAGCGCGCCCGAGCTGTCCCGGATCGTGGCCAACCTGCTGCTCAACGCCGTCCGCTACACGCCATCGGAGGGCGTGGTGACCGTGACCGGAGGGCGCGACCGCGACGGCGGCTGGTTCGCGGTCGCCGACACGTGCGGCGGCATCCCGGAGGCCGATCTGCCGCGGGTGTTCGATGTGGCTTTCCGCGGGGCGAAGGCGCGCACCCCGGGCGACGGCGGCGGGCTGGGGCTGGCCATCGTGCGCGGCCTGGTCGAGGCGCACGGCGGGCGGGTGGCGGTGGAAAACGTTCTCGGCGGCTGCCGCTTCGTCGTGCACCTGCCGGCTTAGGCTTCAGCCGTGTTCGAGTGGGAAACCAGCGTGATGGTGATCAGGGATCCGGCGGGCCGGGTCCTCCTGGTACATCAAAATTATGGCCTTCACCTGTATGGGCTGCCGGGCGGCAAAGTGGAGGACGGCGAGGAGCCGGAGCAGGCCGCCATCCGCGAGGTCCGGGAGGAGACCGGACTCATCGTGACGGCGGCCGGACTGCTCGGCATCGAGGATCTCGTCTATCCCGGCAGCGGCAGGCGTTACCGGGCCTACGCTTTCCGCTGCGGGTTGATGCGTGGCGAGCCGGCGGTGCAGATGCCACACGAGATCTCCTCGGTCGACTGGCATGACATCGGGAGTCTGCCGTCCCCGCTGACGCCTTCCGCCGCGGTGTTTCTGAGCGATGGAAGGCGTCAGCGATAGTCCTTGAGCTCGATGGCGTCGGCCCGGGAGAACATCTTTTCGGCCATGCGGCGCATGGGCCAGCGGGTCATCATGCGCATCGACAGGTTGCGCAGGTGAATCATGAGCTGGGACTGCGGCGCCATGCCGT
>JBIOYB010000297.1:0-7507 GCA_044869915.1 Allorhizocola sp. | reverse complement strand
CCGGTGCCGAACCCGCCGTACTCGACGTCGTCGTACGGGGTCATCGAGTAGACCTGAGCCCGCGCTTCCTCGGTCGGCTCCACCCGGATGTTGCGGTAGCGGGAAATACCCGTACCGGCCGGGATCAGCTTTCCGATGATCACGTTCTCCTTGAGACCGATCAGCGAGTCGCTGCGCGCGTTGATCGCCGCGTCGGTGAGCACCCGGGTGGTCTCCTGGAAGGAGGCCGCCGAGAGCCACGACTCGGTCGCCAGCGACGCCTTGGTGATACCCATCAGGATCGGACGACCCGAAGCCGGCTCGCCGCCCTCGGCCACCACCCGACGGTTCTCGTTCTCGAACATCGGCCGCTCGATCGGGGCACCGGGCAGGAACTCGGTCGCACCCGAGTCGATGATGATCACCCGGCGGAGCATCTGCCGGACAATGATCTCGACGTGCTTGTCGTGGATCGGCTGGCCCTGCGACCGGTACACGTTCTGCACCTCGTTGACCAGATGCAGTTGCACGGCACGCGGGCCCATGATGCGGAGCACCTCGTGCGGGTCGACCACACCGTCGGTGAGCTGCTGGCCCACCGTGACGTGCTCGCCGTCGGCCACCCGCATGCGCACGCGCCGCGAGAGCTTGTCGTAGGCGATCTCCTCGGTCCCGTCGTCCGGGACGATGACGATCTTCCGCGATTTCTCGGTCTCCTCGATCCGGATCCGGCCGGCGGTCTCCGCGATCGGAGCCTTGCCCTTCGGAACCCGGGCCTCGAACAGCTCGACCACCCGCGGCAGACCCTGCGTGATGTCGTCACCGGCCACACCACCGGTGTGGAAGGTACGCATCGTCAGCTGGGTACCGGGCTCACCGATCGACTGGGCGGCGATGATGCCGACCGCCTCGCCGACGTCGACCAGCTTGCCGGTGGCGAGCGAGCGTCCGTAGCAGTACGAGCAGACACCCATCGCCGACTCGCAGGTCAGCACCGACCGAACCTTGACATCCTTGACGCCGGCCTTGACCAGCGCGTCGATCAGGACGTCACCCAGGTCGGACTGGGCCGGGGCCACAACGACGCCGTCGGGGCTCTTCGCGTCGGTCGCGAGCGTCCGGGCGTAGGAGTTCGTCTCGACGTGCTGGTGCTTGACCAGCGAGCCGTCCGGACCCTCGGTCGCGATCGGAACCGACACGCCACGCTCGGTGCCGCAGTTCTCCTCGCGGATGATGACGTCCTGCGAGACGTCGACCAGACGCCGGGTGAGATACCCGGAGTCCGCGGTACGCAACGCGGTGTCGGCCAGACCCTTACGGGCACCGTGGGTGGAGATGAAGTACTCCAGCACCGACAGGCCCTCGCGGAACGAGGACTTGATCGGACGCGGGATCGTCTCACCCTTGGGGTTGGCGACGAGCCCTCGGATACCGGCGATCTGCCGGACCTGGATCATGTTTCCGCGAGCACCCGAGTTGACCATCATCCAGATGGGATTGGTCTCCGGGAAGTTCGCTTCCATGGCCTTGGCGACCTCGTTCGTCGCCTTGGTCCAGATCTCGATGAGCTCCTGGCGGCGCTCCTCACCAGTGATCACACCGCGCTGGTACTGACGCTCGATCTTGTCGGCGTCCTTCTCGTAGCGGTCGAGGATCTCCGGCTTGGACGGCGGCGTCACGACGTCGTCGATGGAGATCGTGACACCGGCCCGGGTGGCCCACCGGAAGCCGTACGCCTTGAGGGCGTCCAGCGTCGCGGCGACCTGCACCTTCGGGTAGCGCTCGGCGAGGTCGTTGACGATCGCCGAGAGCTGCGGCTTGCGCACCTCATAGTTGACGAACCGGTAGTCGGTCGGGAGCGTCTCGTTGAAGAACACCCGGCCGAGCGTCGTCTGGACGAGCAGCGGGGAACCCTGCTTCCAGTCCTCCGGCGCGACCCACGGCTCGGCGCCCGGGCCGTTGTCCACGGTCGGCGCGCCGTCGATGCGGATCCTCACCGGGGTCTGCATGTCGAGCTCGCCCAGGTCGTACGCCATCACGGCCTCGGCGTCGGACCCGAAGACCCGGCCCTCGCCGATCCGGCCCGCGCGGACCGCGGTCAGGTGGTACAGACCGAGCACCATGTCCTGGGTCGGCGAGGTGATCGGACGACCCGATGCCGGCGACAGGATGTTGTTGCTGGAGAGCATCAGCACCCGGGCCTCGGCCTGAGCCTCGGCCGACAGCGGCAGGTGCACCGCCATCTGGTCACCGTCGAAGTCCGCGTTGAACGCGGTGCAGACGAGCGGGTGGATCTGGATGGCCTTGCCCTCGACCAGTTGCGGCTCGAAGGCCTGGATGCCCAGCCGGTGCAGGGTCGGTGCCCGGTTGAGCAGCACCGGGTGCTCGGAGATGACCTCTTCGAGCACGTCCCAGACGACCGGGCGCGCACGCTCGACCATCCGCTTCGCCGACTTGATGTTCTGCGCGTGGTTCAGGTCGACCAGACGCTTCATCACGAACGGCTTGAACAGCTCCAGCGCCATGTAGCGCGGGAGACCGCACTGGTGCAGCTTGAGCTGCGGGCCGACGACGATGACCGAACGGCCGGAGTAGTCGACGCGCTTGCCGAGCAGGTTCTGACGGAACCGGCCCTGCTTGCCCTTGAGCATGTCGGACAGCGACTTCAGCGGACGGTTACCCGGGCCGGTGACCGGCCGGCCGCGGCGACCGTTGTCGAACAGCGCGTCGACGGCCTCCTGCAGCATCCGCTTCTCGTTGTTGACGATGATCTCCGGCGCGCCCAGGTCGAGCAGACGCTTGAGCCGGTTGTTCCGGTTGATCACCCGGCGGTACAGGTCGTTCAGGTCGCTGGTGGCGAACCGGCCACCGTCGAGCTGAACCATCGGCCGCAGGTCCGGCGGGATGACCGGAACGCAGTCGAGCACCATGCCCATGGGCGAGTTGCGGGTGTTCAGGAACGCCGCAACGACCTTGAGTCGCTTGAGCGCCCGGATCTTCTTCTGGCCCTTGCCCGACCGGATGGTCTCGCGCAGGCTCTCCGCCTCGTTGTCGAGGTCGAAGCCCTCCAGCAGCTTCTGCAGCGCCTCGGCGCCCATGCCGCCGACGAAGTACTCACCGAACCGGTCACGGAGCTCACGGAACAGGAGCTCGTCCGGGATCAGCTGCTTGACCTCGAGCTTGCGGAACGTGTCGAGGACCTCATCGAGACGGTCGATCTCCCGCTGCGCACGGTCGCGCAGCTGGCGCATCTCGCGCTCGCCGCCTTCCTTGACCTTCCGGCGGACGTCGCTCTTCGCGCCCTCGGCCTCGAGCTCGGCCAGGTCTGCTTCGAGCTTCTTGGCGCGGGCGTCGATGTCGGCGTCCCGGCGCTCCTCGACGCGACGACGCTCGACGGCGATCTCCGCCTCGATCGTCGACATGTCACGGTGACGGGCCTCGGTGTCGACGGCGGTGATCAGGTAGGCCGCGAAGTAGATGATCTTCTCGAGGTCCTTCGGGGCCAGGTCGAGCAGGTAGCCCAACCGGCTCGGGACGCCCTTGAAGTACCAGATGTGGGTGACCGGGGCGGCCAGCTCGATGTGGCCCATCCGCTCACGGCGCACCTTGGCCCGGGTCACCTCGACGCCGCAGCGCTCACAGATGATGCCCTTGAACCGGACGCGCTTGTACTTTCCGCAGTAGCACTCCCAATCCCGGGTGGGACCGAAGATCTTCTCGCAGAAGAGCCCGTCCTTTTCCGGCTTCAGAGTGCGGTAGTTGATGGTCTCCGGCTTCTTCACCTCGCCGTGCGACCACTGCCGGATGTCGTCGGCCGTCGCGAGGCCAATACGCAGCTCGTCAAAGAAGTTGACGTCAAGCACGTGTTTCAGTCCTCTTCTAGAGGTTTGGTACTACCCAGCTAAAGCGTTGAGCTGCTGGGGGAGTTCGACAGACGCTGTGGCGAGTCGAACTCCCCCACCTTTCACACCTCTTCGACGCTGCTCGGCTCGCGGCGAGACAGGTCGATGCCCAGTTCCTCCGCGGCGCGGAAGACCTCGTCGTCGGAGTCGCGCATCTCCAGCGCCACGCCGTCGCTCGAGAGAACCTCGACGTTCAAACAGAGCGACTGGAGCTCCTTGAGCAGAACCTTGAACGACTCCGGAATGCCCGGCTCCGGGATGTTCTCACCCTTGACGATGGCCTCGTACACCTTCACCCGGCCGAGCACGTCGTCGGACTTGATGGTGAGCAGCTCCTGCAGCGCGTAGGCCGCGCCGTAGGCCTGCATCGCCCAGCACTCCATCTCGCCGAAGCGCTGGCCGCCGAACTGCGCCTTACCACCCAGCGGCTGCTGCGTGATCATCGAGTACGGGCCGGTCGACCGGGCGTGGATCTTGTCGTCGACCAGGTGGAGCAGCTTCAGGATGTAGATGTAGCCGACGCTGACCGGCTCCGGGAACGGCTCGCCGGAGCGGCCGTCGAACAGCCGCGCCTTGCCGCCACCGTTGACCATCCGGTCGCCGTCGCGGTTGGGGATCGTCGAGGACAGCAGCCCGGTGATCTCCTCCTCGCGCGCACCGTCGAACACCGGGGTCGCGGTGTTGACGTTCGGCTCGGCCTCGTCGGCACCGATCCGCCGGAGCTCGCTCTTCCACTTCTCGTCTCCCGACTCGACCTTCCAGCCTTGGGAGGCGATCCAACCGAGGTGGGTTTCGAGTACCTGACCGAGGTTCATCCGGCCGGGCACACCGAGCGGGTTGAGCACGATGTCGACGGCGGTGCCGTCCTCGAGGAACGGCATGTCCTCGACCGGCAGGATCTTGGAGATGACGCCCTTGTTGCCGTGACGGCCGGCGAGCTTGTCACCGTCCTGGATCTTCCGCTTCTGGGCCACGTACACCCGGACCAGCTCGTTCACGCCCGGCGAGAGCTCGGCGCCCTCGTCCCGGCTGAACACGCTGACGCCGATGACCTTGCCGGACTCGCCGTGCGGCACCTTGAGCGACGTGTCGCGGACCTCGCGCGCCTTCTCACCGAAGATCGCGCGGAGCAGCCGCTCCTCCGGCGTCAGCTCGGTCTCACCCTTCGGAGTGACCTTGCCGACCAGGATGTCGCCGGTGGTGACGTCCGCACCGATCCGGACGATGCCACGCTCGTCGAGGTCGGCCAGAACCTCCTCGGACACGTTCGGGATGTCGCGGGTGATCTCCTCGGCGCCCAGCTTGGTGTCGCGGGCGTCGACCTCGTGCTCCTCGATGTGGATCGAGGTGAGGACGTCGTCCTGAACCAGGCGCTGGCTCAGGATGATGGCGTCCTCGTAGTTGTGGCCCTCCCACGGCATGAACGCGACCAGCAGGTTCTTGCCGAGCGCCATCTCGCCCTCGTCGGTGCAGGGACCGTCGGCGATGACGCCGCCCTTCTCGATCCGCTGCCCCTCCTCCACCAGCGGCCGCTGGTTGATGGCGGTGCCCTGGTTCGAGCGACGGAACTTGTGCAGCAGGTAGGTACGACGGGTTCCGTCGTCGTGCATCAGCGTGACGTAGTCCGCGCAGACGTCCTCGACCACACCGGCCTGCTCGGCCAGCACGACGTCACCGGCGTCCTGCGCGGCACGCGCCTCCATACCGGTGCCGACCAGCGGCGACTCGCTACGGAGCAGCGGCACGGCCTGACGCTGCATGTTCGCGCCCATGAGCGCGCGGTTGGCGTCGTCGTGCTCGAGGAACGGGATCATCGCGGTCGCGACCGAGACCATCTGCCGTGGCGAGACGTCCATGTAGTCGACGTCGTCGCCGGGCACGTAGTCGATCTCGCCACCCTTGCGACGGACCAGGACGCGGTCTTCGGTGAACCGGCCGGTCGCGTCGAGGATGGCGTTGGCCTGAGCCTTGACGAACCGGTCTTCCTCGTCCGCGGTGAGGTAGTCGATCTGCGACGTGACGACACCGGCCTCGACCTTGCGGTACGGGGTCTCGATGAAGCCGAACGGGTTGACCCGCGCGAACGTCGAGAGCGCGCCGATCAGACCGATGTTCGGGCCTTCGGGCGTCTCGATCGGGCACATCCGGCCGTAGTGGCTGGGGTGCACGTCGCGGACCTCGAAGCCCGCGCGCTCACGGGACAGACCACCGGGGCCCAGCGCCGAGAGCCGGCGCCGGTGGGTGAGACCACCCAGCGGGTTGGTCTGGTCCATGAACTGCGACAGCTGGCTGGTGCCGAAGAACTCCTTGATGGAGGCGACCACCGGCCGGATGTTGATCAGCGTCTGCGGCGTGATGGCCTCGACGTCCTGCGTCGTCATCCGCTCGCGGACGACCCGCTCCATCCGGGAGAGACCGACCCGCACCTGGTTCTGGATCAGCTCGCCGACCGTGCGCAGCCGACGGTTACCGAAGTGGTCGATGTCGTCGGACTCGTAGTCGACCTCGCCGACGTGCAGCTTCACCAGGTAGTCGATCGTCGCGACGATGTCGTCCTCGGTCAGGACACCGGTGCCGATCGGTACGCCGACTTCCAGCTTCTTGTTCACCTTGTAGCGACCGACCTTGGCCAGGTCGTACCGCTTCGGGTTGAAGAAGAGGTTGTCGAGCAGGGTCTGGGCGTTCTCGCGCGTCGGGGGCTCCCCAGGGCGCAGTTTGCGGTAGATGTCTAGCAGCGCCTCGTCCTGGGTCTGGACATGGTCCTTCTCCAGCGTCGCGAGGACGATCTCCGAGTGCGCGAAGCGCTCGCGAATCCGATCCGGAGTCCAGCCGAGAGCCTTCAGCAGGACCGTGACGGCCTGCCGACGCTTCCGGTCGATCCGGACGCCGATCGTGTCGCGCTTGTCGACGTCGAACTCCAGCCAGGCACCCCGGCTCGGGATCACCTTGACGCTGGTGACGTCCTTGTCGGAGGTCTTGTCGGGCTGCCGGTCGAAGTACACGCCCGGCGAACGCACGAGCTGGGAGACGACGACGCGCTCGGTGCCGTTGATGATGAACGTGCCCTTGGGCGTCATCATCGGGAAGTCACCCATGAATACGGTCTGGCTCTTGATCTCGCCAGTGGTGTTGTTCGTGAACTCCGCCGTCACGAACAGCGGAGCGCAGTAAGTCAGGTCCTTCTCCTTGCACTCCTCGATCGAGGCTTTGACCTCTTCGAAGCGCGGGTTGGAGAAGGACAGGGACATCGACCCCGAGAAGTCCTCGATCGGGGAGATCTCCGTCAGAATTTCTTCCAGACCGGCGACCGACGACGGGTCACCGGTGACGCGCGACCGCCAGGCGTCGTTGCCGACCAGCCAGTCGAACGAGTCCGTCTGGAGTGCCAGCAGGTTCGGCACCTCGAGCTGTTCGGCGATCTTCCCGAACGAGATGCGTTGCGGCTTGCCGGCGGCGGTGCGGGGAGGAGTGTTTGTGCCGGGGCGGGAGACTGCCAAGATGCGTCCTTCCGAGGACCTGCGGATCCGAACGGTCGTCGTGCGCGCACTCCGATCGACCTCCAACAAATGGAGGCGCGAAAGGCAGAAGGCAGCGCAAACTAGCAGTGTAGCCGCAAGGCACACTAC
>JBIOYB010000296.1:0-8779 GCA_044869915.1 Allorhizocola sp. | reverse complement strand
ACCCTTGGCCCCCACTGACATGCAGAAGATCCGCGTACTCCTGCAGCAAAGCGCCTACGATGTGGTTTGGCTGAGCTTTATGGGCCGCGGGCGTCTCGCCTCGGTCTGCGCCGGGCTGGTGGTCAGGTTTCCGGTCCATGTGACCTCCTCTCGCGCCCGCCTGGCCGTGACACCAGCAAAGTGTATTGCCCCTCAATCGGGGTAAGGATCCCGAATGACCGAAGGCTATGCGGAACAGCTGCTGACCACGCTCAAGCGTGCGGCCAGCGTGCTCAAGGCGACCGGTGTGTCGTTCGCGCTGGCCGGAAGCTATGCCGCCTATGCGCATGGCGGCCATACGAGCGAGCACGACGTCGACTTCCTCATCAAGCACGAGGACCTCGAGAGGATCACCACTGCCCTGAGCGAGGCCGGCTTCCGTATCGAGCAACCCCCGGAGGACTGGCTCATCAAGGCGTTCGATGCCGACAACCAGCTCGTCGACCTGATCTACCGCCCCATCGAGATCCCCGTGACGGATGAGACCCTGGCCGACGCGTCGGTGATGAACGTGGGCCCGATCAGCATCCCCGTGCTGTCGGCGACCCAGCTCATGGTGCACAAGCTGCTGACCTTCGATCAGCATCACTGCGACTTCGCGCGAGGGCTGCCCCTGGCCCGCTCGCTGCGCGAAAAGATCGACTGGGGACGGGTGCAGGAGGACACCGAGAAGTCGCCTTACGCGGCGGCGTTCCTCGTCTTGGTCGAAAAGCTGGGCCTGGCGCCAGCGGCGGAGCTGCAGGGGGGAGCACACAGTGAACATCAGCATGCAGCACGATGAATACGCCGAGGCAAACCTGCAGCGCGCGCTCGCCGAGGCCGACGGCGTCGCCGAGCAGGGCATCGACGTGATCCGGCGCGACGGTCTGATCGTCGTGACCGGCGAGGTCGAAAGCCCCGCGCGCCGCGACGCCATCCTGCGCCGGGTGAGCGAGGCGTTCCCCGGCAAACAGGTGCGCTGCGAGGTCGCGTTGATCCCGGTGGGCAAGCCGAGCGACGCGGAGGATGTCAGTTGAGCGGGACCAAAGACGGGACCAAAATCAGGGTCGCCGCCGTCGGCGACGTGCACATGGACACCGATGTGCTGGGCCGGTTCCGGCCGGCCCTATCCACAGTGGACGAACAGGCCGATCTGCTGCTGCTGGCCGGCGACCTGACCCGGCACGGCACGATCGAGGAGGCCGAGTGTGTCGCCGCGGAGTTCGGCAATCTGCCGATACCGGTAATAGCGGTCTTGGGAAATCATGATTATCACTCCGATCACGAGATCGACGTGACCAGGGTGTTGCAGGGCGGGGGGATCCGCGTCCTGGAGGGCTCATCGATCGTTGTCGACACGCCCGGCGGGTCGATCGGTGTGGCGGGCGCGAAGGGCTTCGGCGGCGGGTTCGCCGGCCGGTGCGCGAGCGCGTTCGGCGAGCCGGAGATGAAGGCGTTCGTGCGGCACACCGAGGCCAGCGCGGACCGCCTGCTGCGCGCGCTCAAAGACGTCGAGGTGGCCACAAAGATCGCATTGATGCACTATTCGCCCGTGCCGGACACGCTCAACGGCGAACCGCTGGAGATCTACCCGTTTCTGGGCTCCTACCTGCTGGCCGAGGCGGTCGACGGCGGCGGCGCGTGCCTTGCCATCCACGGGCACGCGCACCACGGTTCGCCTCGCGGCATGACCCCCGGCGGCGTGCGGGTGCGCAACGTGGCCCACCCGGTGATCCGCCAAGCGTTCAGCGTGTTCGAGATAGACTGCTGACCTTTTTAGACCTTTACCGCAATCCCGCGCCCCGCCCACCGCGCGAAGATCCGCGCCTTTTCGGGGCAATCGTTGGCCCCAAGCGACTCCGAGGCAGCCATATCCCCGAAAGGCGCGAACCTTGCCCGACGAGGCCGGCCCTCCGAGCACATCCCGGAGCCATCACATCGCGCAGGACCGGTCGCGGGCTGGCGCGGGCTGGGTGCGCCCTCCGCAGGGTCCGTGGGTGGGCCCGCGCGGCCCGTTCCGTGATCCGGTGCCGGCGGGAAAAGAAGTGCATGGCCAGGGAATACCGGATTGCGCCCCGGTTTGAACCGGGGATCGATGGGTAACTGGATGACTATGGAACTTCTACTTTGGATCCTGGCCGTGGTGCTGGTTGTGGCCGGCATCGTGGCGATTTTCCGCAGCCAGCTGCTCTGGGGCATCGTCCTCATTATCGTCGGGCTGCTGGTCGGACCGGGTGGGGTCAGCATCTTCACCTAGCCGTCGGCCGCGGCTGGGCTCGGACCCGCTGCGCGGCCGGACTCAGCCGCGCAGGAGCACGGCTTTTGCCTAAACGGAGTTTAGGGGCTGACGTGACATGATCTAGGGCTCGCGTTTAAGGCCTGGTTCAAGGGGGTAGGGGACGCCCGGTGCCGTCGACAGGCGGATCGAGCCATTCCCGGGCAGACCGCGACACCGCGGATCCGTCCAGGGGATGTTCGACACGCCACGAGCGGTGCCGGGCGTCTTGTTAGGGTTCTTCGATGCGGGGCGAGGCTATGGTTGTGCTCATGTTTGGGGTCGAGCAGGTCGTCGTGGGCGACCGGGTGACCGTCAAGGTGACGGGCGACATCGATTTGGCCACCGCAGACCGGGTTGGCGAGGCACTTGGCGATGCGCTTACCCATGGTCGCGAGGTGTGGGTCGACCTGTCGGCGGTGACATTCCTCGACTCGACCGGCATCCGGGCGCTGGTTCAGGCGCACCGCAAGGCCGACAGCCTGGGCGCCCGGCTCTATGTCACCGGCGCCCAGCAGTGGGTGGCCAAGGTGCTCGAGGTGACGGGCGTCGGTCCGCTTTTGGCGCCACCAAAATAGGTTTTGGCGCCACCAAAATTGGGGGTTGACCCGGGCCCCACGCGGATGGGCCCGGGCCGGGCGACCTCGACCTGATCGAGGTTATCGCTCGGGGATCCTGCCGGCCATCCAGTCCTGAGGCAGCGGGCGCGGCTCGAGCGGCTCGACCGCCGGGCCCTGCAGCACATAACCGTTGATGTCAAACCGCGACCCGTGGCACGGACAGTCCCATGTGGACTCCGCGTCGTTGAAGCCCACCAGGCACCCCAGGTGCGAGCACACGGCCGACACCGCGTGCGGCGTGCCCTCGAGATCGCGGTATACGGCGACCGGTGCGCCATCGATGCGCACCACGTCGCCCAGCCCCGGCGCGATTTCGGCCTCCCGCTTGGCGCGCATCCGGTCGCCGACGAAATGCTTGGTGACCGCGGCTGCGTTGCGCAGCAACTCGCCCGCCTCCGCCTTGAGGTGCACCCGGCCCGGGTCAAACAGCCCGGCCCACGGCATCGGCACGCCGTCGACCTCGCCCGCGACGATCCGGCCCGCGGCCACGCCGTTGGTCATCCCCCATCCGCCGAAACCCGTTGCCACGTAGATGTTTTCCGCGATACGCCCGATGTAGGGCACGCCGTCGGTGGTGTCGTTGTCCTGCGCGCTCCAGCGATGGGTGGGTTCGCCGATCCCGAAATGGGTGCGGGCCCACTCGATCAGGCGGTCGAAGCGTTCGCGCACGCCGGGGGCGCCCGGTCGGTAGGGTTCGCCGGTGACGATCAGCAGGCGTTCCTTGCCGGAGTAGGGCGCGGTGCGCACCGAGCGCAGGCCCTGCTCACGGGTGATGTACATCCCTTGCGGGTCAAGCTCTTGCGGGATCGGAGCGGCCACGACCAGCTCGCGCCGTGGCGTCAGCCGGGCCACGAGGCCCACCTTGTCGTAGAACGGGAAGTGCGTCGCGATCACGACCGCACCCGTCTCGACCACCACACCGGACTCGATCGTCACCCGGGCGGGGCTGCCCGGCTGCAGCTTCACCGCGCACGTGTCCTCGAAGACCTGGCCGCCCTGGCGCAGCAAATCGTCGATCAGGCCGCGCAGATAGCGTACGGGATGAAACTGGGCTTGATCTTCCAACCGGATCGCGGCCCCGACCGGGAACGGCAAACCCGTTGTGGTGACAAGGTTTGCCGGCAGCCCAGCCGCGTTGGCCGCCGCCACCTCGGCACGGATCTCGTCGGCGTCGGCCGAATAGGTATAAGCGGGCAGGCGCTCCAGCTCGCAGTCGATCCCGAGCTCGTCGGCGGTCGCGCGGACATGCCCGAGCGCGTCCTGCTGGGCTCGCGCGTAGTCCCGGGCCGCCTGCGGCCCAAGCGAATTCGCCAGCCGTGCATAGATCAGCGTATGTAGCGAGGTCACCTTGGCGGTCGTGTTGCCCGTGACGCCCTGCAGCACGCGGCGGGCCTCCAGCAGCATCACCGAGCGCCCCGTCCGCGCGAGCTCCCGCGCGCAGCTCACGCCCGCGATCCCCGCGCCGATCACCACCGCGTCGACCACCGAGTTTTGCGACAGCACAGGAAACGGCTGCGCCGGACTTGTCTGTACCCAGTACGACGTCACCGTCCGTCCTTACCCGCGCATCGGGCGTCCCATGCCTGCGGGCATCATGGCCGGAATGGAGACTCAGGACTGGCTGACCGATCTGCGGGAGTCGTACGACACGGTGGCGGTGAGTTACGCCGATTTCGTGCGGGATGCGCTCACGGGCCTGCCCATCATGCGGGGCATGCTGGCGTTGTTCGCCGACCTGGTCCGGGCCGGCGACGGCGGGCCGGTGGCCGATGTGGGCTGCGGTCCGGGACACATCACCGCCTACCTGAGCGGCTTGGGCGTGGACGCGTTCGGCATCGATCTATCGCCCACCATGATTGAGGTGGCCCGCCGGGACCATCCCGGGTTGCGCTTCGAGGCCGGCTCGATGACAGATCTCGACCTGGGCGAGGGCTCGCTGGCCGGGCTACTCGCGTGGTATTCGTTGATCCACCTGCCGGATGACGAGATCCCCGGGGTCTTCGCCGGCTTCCGGCGCGTGCTGCGCCCCGGCGCGCCGCTCCTGCTGGGCTTCCACGTCGGGGAGGGGCACCGGCTCAAGACCGAGGGCTACGGCGGCCACCCGATGCGGGTCCACGTCCACCGCCGCCGGCCCGATCGGGTCGCGCAGTGGCTGCGCGACGCCGGCTTCAAGGTCGAGGCGCAGGCGCTCCTCGGCCCCGACGAGCCGGTGCCGGGCGGGGTGCTGTTCGCCCGGCGCTGAGCTTCCGCGTCGACCGGGCCGCCAAAGCGGGGCCCGGTTGACGCAGCGGCCGCACGGACCTGTGGCCCGGGCCCAAAAGTGGGTATCACCAGATCATGAGCAAACCGGAGCAGAAGGACGTGCAGCGGGCGCAGGACGAAGCCGAGCGCGAGCGCAAGGGGCGCGAGGAGTCGGCCGAGGAGCCCACGCGGCGTGAGGATCGGCGTCCGCCCGAGCCCTTCTCAGGGTCGCAGCGCTAGAGTACGACCAGGTCGCGGGTGGTGAGGTTGAGGCGCTCGCCGCCCGACTCGGTGCACACCACGATGTCCTCGATGCGTGCGCCGTGCCGGCCCGCGAGGTAGATGCCGGGCTCGACGGAGAAGGCCATGCCCGGCTCGAGCGCGAGGTCGCAGCCGGCGACGATGTAGGGGTCCTCGTGCGTCTCGAGGCCGATGCCGTGGCCCGTGCGGTGGAGGAAATGCTCGCCATGGCCCGCGGCGGCGATGATGTCGCGCCCGACGGCGTCGAGTGCGGCGGCGGTCAGGCCCGGCCGCACGGCTTCGGTCTGGGCCAGTTGGGCGCGCCGCAACAGCTCGTAGTAGGCCAGGAAGTCGGCCGGCGGCCGGCCCACGGCATAGGTGCGCGTCGAATCTGATCGATATCCGGCCTCGGTCGTGCCGCCGATGTCGACCACCACCGGGTCGCCGGCCTGGATCACGCGATCGGACACCTCGTGATGCGGGCTGGCCCCGTTGGGCCCGGACGCGACGATGACAAAATCGGTGCGCACATGGCCCGCGTCGACGATGGCCGCCGCGATGTCGCGTGCGACCTCGCGCTCGGTGCGCCCGGCGCGCAGCCACTCGCCCATGCGATTGTGCACCCGGTCGATGGCCGCACCCGCCTCGCGCAGGGCCTCGACCTCGGCCGGGCTCTTGCGCATCCGCAGCTCGCGCAGCACCTGGGAGGCCCCGTGCTGGGTCGTGCCCGGCAGGGCGTCGCGGAAGGCGAACACCTTCTCGGCCCACATCTGGTTGTCGACGCCGATGCGTGACACGTCACGGTCGAGCCGCGACGCGACGAGGGCATAGGGGTCGTCGGTCTCGTCCCAGTCGACGACCTCGATGCCCATGCCGGCCACCGGCGAGGCCAGCGCGGCCGGGCGCTCGAGCCGCGGCACGACCAGGAACGGCTCGCCCTCGAGCGGGATCACCAGGCAGGTCAGGCGTTCGGCGGCTATCGCGCGGTAGCCGATCAGATAGAAAAGATCGGCCCCGGGGGTGATGAGGACCGCGTCGAAGCCGGACCGGCCGGCAAGCTCTCGGACCTTTTCCAGTCGACTCATGCGCTTAATCTAGTTGGCACCTGTCACACCAGTAGGTGTTGCGCCCCACGAGCGTCCCACGCTGGACGGGGCTGCCGCAGACGTGGCAGGGCAGGCCCGCGCGGCGGTAGACATAGACCTCGCCGCCGTGCCGGTCGACCCGCGGCGCCCGGCCCATCGCCTCGGGCAGGTGGTCGTCGGTCACGGTGTCGATGGTGCCCGTCTTGCGCGCGAGCTCCATCAGCGTGCACAGATCGCGCCAGATCCCTTGCCACGCCTCGGGAGTCAGCGCCCGCCCCGGCGCGGTCGGCTTGAGCCGCGCGCGGAAGAGGCTCTCGATGACGAAGATGAGGCCCGTCCCCGCGACGATCGACTGATCGAGCAGCAGCGCGGCGAGCGGGGTGGTGCTGCGGGCGATGCGGGCATAGGCCGTGTCGGGGTCGGCGTCGTCGCGCAGCGGGTCGGCGCCCAGCCGAGCCCGCAGCGCTTCCACTTCACCCGGGTTAAGCAGTTCGCATGCGGTCGGCCCGCGCAGCTCGACCCAGTGCCGCCGGTTGGACAGGCGCAGCCGCACCTGGCCCACCGGCTCGCCGAAGGGCATCGCACCCTCGCTGAACTTGCCGTAAAGCCCCAGGTGCACGTGCAGACTGAGGCCCTTGCCGTAGTGGTGCAGCAGGTGCTTGCCGTAGGCCTCGGTCTCCTTGAGCACGGCACTCTTGAGGGCGGCGACATCGAACCGGCCCTGCGGGCTGGCGGCGGTCACCCGGCCACCGCCGAAGAGCTCGAAGTGGCGTGCGGCGAGGCGGTGGATGGTGTGGCCTTCGGGCATGAGGGTGACTCCTTATGCGCGGTCTACAGGTCTGTGCGACCGCTGCGTTAGCCGCGGCTTGCTATCGCTGCCGCTAACAAGAAACAGAGCTAGATTGGCGGACATGTCAGTCTACGAGCACACCATCAACACGCTGGACGGGAAGCCGCTGGACCTCGCGTCGTTCGCCGGCGGCGTCACCCTCGTGGTCAACGTGGCCTCGCAGTGTGGCCTGACCCCGCAATACGCCGGCCTGGAGGAGTTGCAGAAGGAGTTCGGCGGGCACGGGTTCACCGTGCTCGGTGTGCCCTGCAATCAGTTCGGCGGGCAGGAGCCGGGCACGTCCGACGAGATCGCGACGTTCTGTGAGACGCATTACGGCGTGAGCTTCCCGCTTACCGAGAAGGTCGAGGTCAACGGGCCCGGCCGGCACGCGCTCTACGAGCAGCTGACCCAGGCGGCCGACGCCGAGGGGCAGGCCGGCGACATCCAGTGGAACTTCGAGAAGTTTCTGGTGTCAGGCGAGGGCAAGGTGATCGCTCGCTTCCGCCCGCGCACCGAGCCGACCTCCGAGCCGGTCAGGTCGGCGATCGTGGCCGCGCTCGGCTGATCAGCCGGCCGTCACCCCATAGACGTATTCGACCAGGGCCATCGCGGCCAGGGGCGGATCCGGGTCGCCCGGGCAGTCCACGTAGTGCACCCGGATCCGGTCCCCGACGGTCACCTCAAACGTGAACGCGTCGCGGCACCGGGTCTGGCCCGCCTGCCGCTTCGACTCGGCCTCCAGCCGCGGGTCGTTGCGCAGCTCCCGGACCTGGGCGGCCTGCTCGTCGGCGAGCTTGCCGCTGCGGGCGCCGTGGCTCCACCGGCCGTCGGCTGACACGGTGAGCGTGTCGTCGACGCCCGCTATCCCGCCCATGCGGTGCACCGTGATCGGGCCGTCCACAATGGACGGCGAGGGGGAGGCGGCGGGCGTCGGCGCGGGCTGGGTTGCCGTGGGCGGGGTTGCCGTGGGCGGGACCGCGGGGGAGCCGCATCCGGTGAGGAGAAGCAAACCGATGGAGGCGGTCACCAGCCGCCGGTAGCCTGCCAGCATGCCCACGCTGTCCTCCATCGTCATCCACTGTGGCGACCCATATGTCGCCGGACCATTCTGGTCCTTGGCTCTCAGTCTGCCCCCTGTGGACGAGGATGCCGAGAAACTGCGCGACCACACGCTGGAGGACGGCGAGTCGGTCTTGCCGCGCGACCCGGCGGGCGTGGGGCCCGACGTGTGGGTGAGCCCACATCCGGACAAAGCGGGCCGGGCCCCATTCGCCTCGATCTCAGGCTGGGCAGCCTGGCCGAGCTCGACGCGCTCATCGAGGCCGGCGCTGTGCCGCAGTGGGAGGTCTACGAGCCGCACCGCTGGACCGTCCTGGCCGCACCGGACGGCGTGCTCTTCTGCGCGATCCATCCATCCTGATGCCATGATCGGATGATGCAGCCTCGGCGTGCGGCCTATCCGAGGTAG
>JBIOYB010000295.1:0-23103 GCA_044869915.1 Allorhizocola sp. | reverse complement strand
GCCACACCCACGCAAAAGCACGGCTTCGCCGGAACGGGGGGTGCCGCAGCGCTGCGATCACCGTGGTGGTGGTGAAAGTCCGGGACCGCGCCCGACATCGACTCAGGGGGATCACTGAGGTTCACCTGAACAAGCCCGTCTCAGGGTCGACACCAGTTATTACGCGCGGCGACCGTGTAGGCGTGACCTCTCCGACCAAGCCGAAGCGCGGCCCCCTGCGCGTGATCCTGTTCTCGTTCCTCGCTGTGACCCTTCTCTGTTGCGGCGGCATCGTCGCGGTCGGCGCGTGGGTGGTGTCGAGCGGCGCCACGGACACGTTCGGCAAGGTTGACTTCGCCAACCGGCTGGCCATCCCGCCGCTGGCCCCTTCTCAGGTGGATGCCAAGGGCCGGCGCGTGTTCGAGCTGCGGGCCCAGGCGGGCGCGCACGACTTCGGTGGCCGCAAAGCGCAGACGTGGGGCTTCAACGGCGCCTACCTGGGCCCGACCCTGCGCGCCACCCGCGGCGAGCAGGTCGTGGTCAACGTGCGCAACGGGCTCGACGTGGACACATCCGTGCACTGGCACGGCATGCATCTTCCGGCGGCGATGGACGGCGGGCCGCATCAGCCCGTCCGGGCCGGCGGCGATTGGGCCCCGACGTGGAAGGTCGACCAACCGGCGGCGACCCTCTGGTACCACCCTCATCCTCATGGTGACACGGCAAAGCATGTGTATCGCGGCCTGGCGGGCATGTTCATCCTTGACGAAGATGGTCCGGATCTGCCCAACCGCTACGGCGTGGATGATATCCCGGTCATCGTGCAGGACAAGAGATTTTCCGGCGACGCGCTCAACGAGTCGGCGCCGTTTCTCAGCGGCGTCGGCATCCTGGGCCCGGACATCGTCGTGAACGGCACGCTCGCACCGTATCTCGACGTCACCACCGACAAAGTCAGGCTCCGCCTGCTCAACGGCTCCAACGCGCGCGCGTACAACTTCGGCTTCTCCGACAATCGTTCGTTCGCGCTGATCGGCACGGATGGCGGGCTGCTCGAGCGGCCCGCGCGCATGGACCGCGTCCAGCTGTCGCCCGGCGAGCGCGCCGAGATCGTGGTGGAGGTGCGCCCGGGCGAGCGGACGGTCCTGCGCAGCTATCCGCCCGAGGTGGGCGGCGATATCCTGCGCTCGCGCGGCGGCAGCGACCGGCTGGACGTGCTGGAGCTGCGTCCTGCCGCGCAGTTGGAGCAGACCCGGGCCCTGCCCGAGGAGCTGTCCAAAGTGGAGCGGATGGACCCGGCGACGGCCGTGGTGACCCGCAAGTTCAAGCTTTCGGGCCACGCGGTCAACAACGAGCAGATGGTGATGGACCGGATCGACCACGTGTCCACTGTGGACACCAACGAGATCTGGGAGGTCTTCAACAATGACGGCGACTTTCACACGTTCCACGTACACGATGTGCAGTTTCAGGTCCTGAGTGTGAGCGGCGCGAAGCCGCCGGCCGCGCTGAGCGGCTGGAAGGACACGGTCCAGGTGGAGGACGGCAAATACTACAAACTGATCATGCGGTTCGCCGACTACTCCGATCCGTTCACGCCGTACATGTTTCACTGCCACGTGCTATACCACGAGGACCAGGGCATGATGGGGCAGTTCGTGGTGGTCAAGCCGGGCGAACAAGCCGGACGGCCGATCTCAAACTCGCATCAACACTAGACAATGTGTCGATGCGGACGGGTCGGATTGTCTCCCTGGGCGGATTGCTCGGCCTGATCGCCTGCGCGCTGTGGGCGATCGTAGCGCTCGCCGTGGCCGCCGCTCACATCAAAACCCCTGATCATTTGGTACCGGCGGAAGTCGCCGCCGCGGGAGCGGCGCTCACGGCCGCGTTCACCGTCGCCGCGCTGCTGTTGGCACACCTGACCCACCCCGCTCGCCCCGGAGTCCTTGCGGCGCTTACGCTTTTGGCCCCGCTCATGGCCGGGATCGTGTGGTGGCGCCACGGCAACGGCGAGGTCACCACGCCTCCCCTGCTGCTCGCGCTCATCGCCGCGCCGGCCACGCTCCTGCTCTTCTCGATCACCTATCTCGCCCGGCGCTCGGCCCGAGCCCTGGTCCTGCTCGGCGTGCCCATCGGCGTCTTCGTGATGACCGTCGCCGCGGTGATGATGGTCGTGATGGGCGCGCCCGTGGCCAAGCTGCTGACCGCGGCCTCCGGCAACGCGCCGGTCCACCTGGCCGACACCGACGCGGTGATCGCGCTCTATGCCCTCGTCGGCGGCGTCCTGGCGGCGCTGTTTATGGAGCCGGTGACGCGCCCGTCGCCCGCCCCGGGCGCACCGATCACGAGCGGCTCAGCCTTCGCAGAAGCCTATCCGAGCTCATCGGATAGGCCCCGTGCCGTTTGACGCCGACCGATCACGAGCGGCTCAGCCTTCGCAGAAGGCTATCCGAGCTCATCGGATAGGCCCCGTGCCGTTTGACGCCGTCGGCCACCTCGCGATCCGACGACACCACGACGATCGGCCGGCCGGCGGGCTCGGCGCGCACCAGGCGCCGGATCAGCTCGTCGGCCGTCTCGCCCTTGCGGGAGAACAGGACCCGCACCCCGCGCGGCGCAGGCGGCAGCCCGTGCACCCGCTCGGCCCCGTCGAACACGACGGTCACCTCGGCGCCGGTCTGCACCGCGACCAGGCCCAGGGCCTGCACGAGCCGGTTGCGCTGCTGCTCGAGCGACATCTCGGCGAAGCCGCGCTTGGTGACGTTGTAGCCATCTACGATCAGGTGGGCGCGCGGCAAGGCGAGCAGTTGTGCCAATCTTGCCGGGTCGTCGACGTCGAGCCCGCGCGAGGCGGGCGTCGGCGAACCGGGGATGTCGGCATGGCTCGCGGCCACCGCGTCGGCCGGCATCAGCTTCGCCGGATCGAGCCCCAGCTCGCGGCGTAAACCCACCGCCGCCTGGCCGATCGTCTCGAGCAAGAGCCACAGCCGGGCCTCGTCGAGCGCCCGCGCGTCGCGGGCGGCCGCGCGCACGTCGTCCTTGACCGCCTCGGCGTCGGCCAGTCTGGCACGTATCCTGCGGAGCTCGGCCTCGTGATCCTGCGATGCCTTGGCAGCCCGGCCCTTCTCGATGGACAGCAGCTCGTTGACCCGCTTGAGCGCGGCCTGGGTCTCGCGCAGGCCCTTGGCGTTGGACCTGTTTTCGGCTTGGATGCCGCTGACCTCGTCGCGCACGCGGGCGAGCTCGGCGCGCAGCTTGTCGGCCTCGACCTTGGCCACCGCGCGGTCGTGCTCGGCCCGGTCGGCGCGCGCCTCGGCCTCGCGCAGCAGCTCGGTGACTGCCTCGCTCTCGGCCTGCGCCGCGACCGCCTCGCCGGCGTTGCCGATCTGCTCGCGCCAGCCCGTGGGCCGGGTGAGATAGGCCAGCGCGGCGACCTCGACCGGGTCGGCGGCGGCCGGGACGACCCCGCCCGCGACGGCCGCGCCCAGCTCACCGGCGTCGGCGACGGCACGCGTGCTGATCCGCTGCCGGAACAACGGATCGATGGACAGCTGTGAGGCGATGGCCTGGCCGCCCAGGCGGGCGCGCCGGTTGGGTGCGAACTTGGCCACCTTGCGCAGCGAGACGGGCAGCTCGTCGAAGGGCAGGCCAGTCAGCACGCCCGCGGCTATGGTGATGACGCGCTGCCGGACGGCCTCCGGAAGGATCGGCTCGGGCACGAAGTCCGCAGCGTCGACAGCGCCAACCGTGGCGTCGAATGCTGGTTCCGCTGCGGAGGACATGCGTCCAAGTCTCCCACCATCTGGAGGATCTTGTCTCCTGGTATCGACCGGGTAGGCATTTGGGCTTGAGCGGGACTGTTCTGTCGCCGGGTTCTGTCGGGGGGTCTGGTTACTCTCCGATGCGTGTCTGATGTGCAGCTCACGCTCGAGAGTATCTGGGATGACCCGCTGCAGCTCGACCTGCGCCAGACGACATTCGCCGTCGTGGATCTCGAGACCACCGGCGGGCCGCCGAGCGGGGCCGAGATCACCGAGGTGGGCGCGGTCAAGGTGCGCGGCGGCGAGGAGCTGGCCAGGCTCGGGACGCTGGTCAACCCGGGCGTGCCGGTGCCGCCGTTCATCGCCGTGCTGACCGGCATCACCACGGCGATGCTCGAGCCCGCGCCGCCGTTCGAGAAGGTGCTGCCGTCGCTGCTGGAGTTTCTGCAGGGTGCGGTGCTTGTGGCGCACAACGCGCCCTATGACGTGAGCTTCCTCAAGGCGGCGTGTGCCATTCATGGATACACATGGCCCGCGCCCCGGGTGATCGACACGGCGGCGCTGGCCCGCCGGGTGTTGCTGCGCGACGAGGTGCCCAACCGCAAGCTCGGCACGCTCGCGGCCTACTTCAAGACGCACACGCCCACCCACCGGGCGCTCGACGACGCGCTGGCCACGGTCGACGTGCTGCACGCGCTCATCGGGCGGCTGGGCAGCCTGGGCATCAGCACGCTCGGCGACACGCTGTCCTACTTGAAGGCGGTCACGCCCACCCAGCGGGCCAAGCGCTACCTGGCCGACGGGCTGCCGCACGCGCCGGGCGTCTACATCTTCCGTGGTCATGACGATCGCGCGCTCTACGTCGGCACGTCCAATGACATCGCGACGCGGGTGCGCACCTATTTCACGGCCAGCGAGAAGCGCGGGCGGATCAGCGAGATGCTGGCGGCGGCGGTGCGGGTCGACGCGGTGGAGTGCGCGCACGCGCTGGAGGCGCAGGTGCGCGAGCTGAGGCTGATCGCGGCTCATGCCCCGCCCTACAACCGCCGGTCAAAGTTCCCGGAGCGGACTCATTGGATCAAGCTGACTTCCGATCGGTACCCAAGACTGAGTCTGGTGAGGAAGATCGGCACGGACCCGGCGGCCTGCCTCGGGCCTTTCCCCGGGATGAGATCTGCACAGGCGGCCCTCGATGCCATCCACGAGGCCGTGCCGCTGCGGCAGTGCACCACCAAGCTGTCGACAAAACGACCGTCGTCATCATGTGTGCTCACCGAGCTGGGCAAATGCCCGGCTCCGTGTCTTTTGAAGATCACCCCGGAGGAATATGAGTCGACGTTGGTCGATCCCGTGCGTCAAGCTTTCAGCATGGATCCCGAGCCGGTAGTCGAGCCGCTGCTGCGGCGCATGGCCAGGCTCGCGGATTCGCGTCGATTCGAGGAGGCGGCCGTGGTGCGCGACCGGATGCTGGCGTTCTTGCGCACGGCCGCGCGCATGCAGCGGCTCGAGTCGCTGACGTCCATATCGGAGGTTGTCGCCGCGCGCCGCACCGACAAGGGCGGCTGGGAGATCGCGATCGTGCGGCACGGGCGGCTGGCCGCGGCGGCCTTCGCCAAGCCCGGCGTCCACCCACGACGGACGCTCGACATGGTCTGGCCGACCGCCGAGACCGTGGTCGCCGGGCCTGGCCCGACGCCGTGTGCGACGGCCGAGGAGTCCGAGCGGATCCTCGATTGGCTGGAAAAACCCGAGACAAGATTGGTGGAGGCGTCGTCGGGCTGGGCATCACCCGCGCGTGGCGCGCTCCGGTTGCGCAAGCTCTACGCCGGCCAAAGTGTTGACCGAATGACCAACAGGTATTGACCAATTGGCCGCCATGTTCGTTACTAAGCTATGAAGCAGCGCTGGCGAGGGGAGGGGTCCTGAGTGGACGTCGACGCCGGCAGCCTGGACGCCCCCGGTGTTGGCCGCATCGGGGAGAGCCAGCTCACGTCCCGGCTGCGTGCAATATTGAGCTGGCCCATGTCTAGAGAACGGCCGGCACCGGTCGATCCCGTGCAGCGGTTGATCCGCACGCATCGCGGGATCCATCCGCAGGCCGACATCTCCCTGGTGCGCAGATCTTACTCGGTCGCCGAGCGGTGGCATCGCGATCAGAAGCGCAAGAGCGGCGAGCCCTACATCACCCATCCGCTCGAGGTCGCGCAGATCCTCGCGACGCTGGGGATGGATACGACCACCCTGGCCGCCGCCCTGCTGCACGACACCGTCGAAGACACCGCATACACGCTGCCCGCGCTGCACGCCGATTTCGGCGCCGAGGTCGCTCTCCTGGTCAATGGCGTGACCAAGTTCGACAAGGCGCATTTCGCGCTCGCCGAGGCCGAGACCACCCGCAAGATGATCGTCGCGGCGGGCAAGGACATCCGTGTGCTGGTCATCAAGATCGCCGACCGCCTGCACAACATGGAGACGCTTGACGCGCGCTCCCCCGCGTCGCGCGCCCGCATCGCCAAGGCGACCAGCGAGGTGCTCGTGCCGCTGTGCGACCGGCTGGGCATCCAGGCGCTCAAGGCGCCGTTCGAGGATGTCGTGCTGCGTTACGTCGAGCCCGAGGCCTACAAGACCATCCACGAGACGGTCGAGCGTGACCGTCCACAGTGGAATGCCTACGTTCAGCGCATCGTCGAGTTCGGCAAGGACTCGCTGCGCCGGGAGAAGCTCAACGGGCGGGTGATCCCGCGGCCCCGCCACTACTACACGATCTGGAAGGACACCAAGGCGGCGGGCAGCCCCAAGCCGATCAACATGCCGCGCGTCGTGGTCATCATCGACGGCGACGATCACGACTGTTATGCCGCGCTCGGCGCGATACACCAGCGCTGGCTGCCCATCCCGGGCCGGTTCAAGGACTTCATCGCCGCACCTAAAAACAACCTCTACCGCTCGCTGCACACCACCGTCCTCGGGCCGGAGGACCAGATGGTCGAGGTGCTGATCCGCACCGAGGGGATGCACCGCGCGGTCGAATACGGCGTGATCGCCCGCTATCGCTACCCGGCCAAGTCCACCCTGTTCGGCAAGAAGACCGCGCTGCCCGCCGAGCACACCGACATGGAGTGGCTCAAGCGCGCGCTGCAGATCGAGGCGGCCGCGCCCGACGCCGTGCAGTTCGTGCAGACGTTGCGCTGCGATCTCGCGGAGCAGCAGATCCAGGTGTTCTCACGCGGGCGCCAGCTGCTGCTGCCCGCCGGGTCGACGCCGGTCGACGTGGCATACGAGCTGAGCGCGCGCACCGGCGACCGCTGCGTGGCGGCCACGGTCAACGGCGTGCTCACCCCGCTAAGCGCCGAGCTGCACGACGGCGACGTGGTGGACGTGCTGGTCAGCCGCGATCGGCACCACCCGGGGCCGCGGCGCGAGTGGCTCGAGTTCGTCAAGTCACCCACTGCCCAGCTGCGGCTGTCGCGCCGGTTCGCCGAGACCGACGTGCCCGCGGGCACGGTCAGCGACCGCCTGCAGATCGGGCGGGCCGCGATCGGGCTCGCGCTGCGCCGCCGCGACCGGGCGCTGTCCGACGAGCAGCGGCTGGCCGACCTGGCGCAATCGCTGGGCTTCCCCGACCTCGACTCGCTGCTGATCGCGGTGGCGGAGCACCGGGTGCGGGCCGACGTCATCGTCGACCAGCTGATCGCGAGCGTTGACGCGAGCACGGAGGGGCGCGGCCTGGTCGCGCAGCCACGGCGCACGCACGAATACGACGCGATCAAACCGCGCCACTAGGCTCTTTCAGACCGGGGTCGAGGGCCAGAGCCTGCTCGTAGTGCAGGCGCGCCTCGACGGGTTCTCCCAGGGCATCCAGGGCTTGGCCGAGCCCGGCGTGCGCGCGAGCCCGCTGGTCTGTGGCGCCGGTCTCGGTGGCCACGGCGAGCGCCGCCCGGTGCTGGGCGGCGGCCCGCACCGGTTGGCCCGCGGCGCAGGCGGCCTCCCCCAGCCCGTTGAGCGCCCAGGCTTGGCCGTCGTGCTCACCGATCGTGGCGAAGAGCGCGAATGCCTTGCTGTGGTATTCGATAGCCAGTTGCGTCCGGCCCAGGCGGTTGTGGACGGCGCCAAGGTTGTCGAGCGCCGCCGCCTCACCGTGCACGTTGCCCAGGCGACGGCACAGAGACAGCCCTTGGTCGAGGTGGGTGGTGGCCTCCTCGTAGCGGTCAAGCCGCAGCAGGGCAAGGCCGAGGTTGTTCAAGGCGCTCGCTTCGCCGGTCCGGTCGATGTCGGCGGCCCGCCGGAAGGCTGCCAGCGCGTGCCTGAAATGTGTTGCGGCGGACTGGAATTGGCCCCGCCGGACAGCGATGGCTCCGAGCTTGTTGTAGGTGCGCGCCTGGCCGGTGTAGTCGCCGGCCTGCCCGAACAGGGCCATGGCACGCCGGTGGTATCCGATGGCTTGACCGTACCGGCCCCGCACCTGCTCGTCGCGGCCCAGCCCGTTGAGCGCCGCGGCTTGCCCGGCGAGGTCCCCGGTCTGGCGAAACAGCGCGAGCGCCCGCCGGTGGTATTCGGTGGCCGGGCCGGGGTCGCGCATCATCAGATGGGCGTCGCCGAGCAGCCGGGCGGCGTGTGCCTGCCCGGCGACGTCGGCGATCTGCTGGGCGGCGTGGTAGGCGTGGGTGTGGATGGTCAGCGCCTCGGTGCGGTGGCCGCCGTCCAGATAGCGGAACAGGATGGCCGAGAGCCGCACGGTGTGGGCGGGCCGGCCGTGCATCGCGGTGTGCGCCGCGACCGCGGCAAGGCAGGAGCGTTCGGTGTCGAGCCAGCGCCGTGCGGCGTCCACGTCGGCCAGCTTCACGGTCGCGGGGGACGCCGGACCATCGGGCGGTTGTGGCGCGTCGGGGTAGAGATTGGGGTAGAGCAGGCGTGTGGCTGCCGCCGCGACAACGAGGTAGTGGTCGAAGAGACGATCCGCCGACGCCCTGCCCTCCTCGTCCGGGATCTCGCCGGCGGCGAGACTCGCGGCGTAGGCGCGCAACAGGTCGTGCATGCCGACCCGGTCGCGGCCGGTGTGGTGGATCAGGTGGGCGCGCACGAGCCTGCTCAACGCGTGCCGGGCCGGCTCAACGCCCGCACCGGCCAGGGCGGCGGCGGCATGGCTGTCGATATCGGGGCCGGGGTGCAGTCCCAGCAGGACGAACATGCTCCGGGCGTCCGGCGGCAGGTGCTGGAGAGACCAGGAGAACGCGGCTGTCACGGCGGCCCGGGGATCGCCACCGGCGTCGAGCAGGTCCAGCCGCCGCTGCTCGTCTGCCAGCTCGTCCGCCAGATCGGCAAGCGGCGTTTCGGGCCGGGAGAGCGCCAGCTCCGCGGCGACCCGCAGCGCCAGCGGCAGGCGGGCGCACCGCTCGACCAGAGCGGTGACGGCCTCGGGCTCCACCTCGGCGCGGGCGCCGATCTGCTTGCGCAGCAACGTGTAAGCCTCGATCGCGGGGAGCACGTCGAGGTCGATGCGGTGGGCTCCGTGCACCGCGACCAGCCCGGCCAGGCTGTCCCGGCTGGTGACCAGCACCGCGCACGGTCCCGTCCCGGGCAGCAACGGGCGCAGCTGCTCCACCGTGGAGGCGTTGTCGAGCACGATCAGCAGCCGTCGCCCGGCGACCTCGGTGCGGTAGCGCGCCGCCCGTTCGTCCACTCCGGACGTAAGGTCCGACGGGGCCACGCCGAGCGCCTCCAGGAACAGCGCCAGCGCCTCCGCCGCGGTGACCGGCCGATCCGGGTCGTAGCCGCGCAGGTTGAGGTAGAGCTGCCCGTCCGGGAAGCGGTCCCGCGCGCGATGCGCCCAGTGCACGGCCAGGGCCGTCTTTCCCACGCCGGCCATGCCCGACACCGCGGAGATCACCACTGCTTGCTCCCCGGATAGGAGCAGATCCAGCCGGCCGAGCTCGGCGTCGCGGCCGGTGAATCCGGCGACGTCGGCGGGCAACAGCGCGGGTGGCCGCATCGCCGCGCGCGGGACGGGCGCGACGGGCGCGGCTGTCGCGGGACGGCCGGCCTCGCCTCGCAGGATCGCTTGGTGCGCCGCACGCAGCTGCGGCCCGGGATCGGTGCCGAGCTCCTCGGCGAGCCGGCGGCGCACCGTGGCATAGCAGTCCAGCGCTTCGGCGCTGCGCCCGGCGGCGTAAAAGGCGTGCATCAACGCCACGGCTATCGGCTCCGCGAGCGGGTGCTCGGTCAGCTCCGGGGTCAGCTGCTCGATCACCGCCGTGGGATCGCCGTCCCAGGTTTCGGCTTGGGCCCACTCCAGCAGGGCGTGGAGTCTTTGCTGGCGCCAGAGGTGCCGGGTCTGTTCCACCCATTGACCGGACAGTCCCGCCATCGGCTCCCCGCGCCACAGGCCGAGCGCCTCGCGCAGCAGAACGGCCCGGCCGGCCGCGGGGAGGTTGGGCGTGCCGGCCTGCGCGACGAGGCCCCGGAACCGGTTCAGGTCAACGGATTCCGGCCGCGCGTCGAGCACATAGCTGCCACCCCGGCGCGTGACCGATGCCCGGTCGCCGTCGTGCGCGCGGGCGTCTTCGAGCACCTTGCGTGTCCGGGCGATGTGCGTCTGCAGGAGCCGGCGCGCCCGCTCCGGAGGCATCTCGCCCCAGACCCGGTCCACCAGGCTGTCCACCGGCACCGGCCGCCCGACGTCCGCGATCAGGGCCGCGAGCACCACCGCCTGCTGCGGCCTGCCGGCCGCGAACATGTGCCCCCCGGCGTGGACCTCCACGGGACCCAGCACGCGAAGCTCCATGACGCCCCCCATATATCGACATGTCTTCCCCCAAGCGACCGACAATACCCGCGCATGTCAACAAATTGTCGACATTCTGGCGACGCTCCCGCCGCACGCTCGTGGGCATGTGCTCGACAGAAGAGGAGCTTCAATGAACTTTCGGCACCCGAGGATCGCACGCCTGCTCGCGCTGCTCGCCGTAACGGCGTCGGCACTGGTGGGTCTCGTCGTCAACGCAAGCCCGGCCAGCGCAGCCGTCGCGGGGGCCAAGGAACCGACCACGACCCTCACCCTCACCGCCTACCGTTCATCCGGTGTGGGCACTCAGTCCGTCATCACGTGCACAATCGACATCGGTAACCCGACGCTGGTGACGTTTGCCGGGATATCCCAGGTGGAGGTGACCGGGTTTACCAACTGCACCGCGCCGGTCAGCAGCATCCGGCACACCACGACGCTCTACTACATCTACCAGGGAATCCCGCTGTTTGCCGACAGCCGCACCGGGTTCGGCACAAAAAACGTGACCACCGTGCCCTACTACCCGTCGTGTCTCGCCGGTCCATGGTATGGAGTCGCCGACGCCTTCGTCGTCTTCCCCGCGGGCTACACACCGCCCAGCGGCAGGATCGGCAAGACGTCCGGAGTCTCCACTATCACCTGCTGACGCGGGCCGAGTGATACCACGCCCCGCCGGCCGCGATGTGCGGCCGGCGGGGCTGTTGGGCGCGCACGCTAGCCTGGCAGGATGATCCGACGCCGTTCACCCTTGCGCACGCGAGCCGTGTCGTTCGCCTACGGCGTGTTTTACCGGATCCCGATAAAGTGGCGCTCCCGGCTGGTCAAGCTGGTGCTGCACAAATATGTCCTGGGCGCGGTGGTGCTCATGTTCGACGCCGACGCCGACGCCGACGCCGACGACCCGGGCCGGATCCTGCTGCTGCGCCAGCCGCCCGGCCGGGGGTGGACGCTGCCGGCCGGCCTGCTGCAAAAGGGCGAGACCCCGATCGAGGGCGCGCGGCGCGAGGCGCACGAGGAGACGGGCGTGCTGCTGGAGCAGCTGGAGCCGGCCGTGCCCAATGCCGTCGTACACACGAAGGGGCGCTGGGTGGACATGGTGTTTACGGCACGCGTGCCGGCGGCCACGACCGAGCTGTCCGTCGACGGCGCCGAGGTGTGGGAGGCGGCCTGGCACCGGATCGACGAGCTGCCCAAGCTGACCCCGGCCACGGCCCGGCTGCTGGGCAACTTTGGGATCGGGCCGGAGGCGTGAAAGACGGCATCTGCGCGGTCGTGCTCGCTGCGGGCCTGGGCACGCGCCTGCGTCCACTCACGACACTGGTGCCGAAGGCGCTCGTGCCCGTGGGCAACGTGCCGCTGCTCGACCGGGCGCTGGCCCGCCTGGCCGCCGCGGGCTTCACCGGCCCGGACCGGTTGGCGGTCAACGCCCATCACCACCTCGATCAGATGGTCGGCCACGTCGGCGGCAGCGCGCATCTGTCCATTGAGGACGATCCACTGGGCACGGCCGGCGCCATCGGGCGGCTCAGGGACTGGATCGACGGCCGGGCGGTGCTCGCGATCAACGCCGACGCCTACTGCACCGACCCACTGACCGCGCTGCTCGACGGCTGGGACGGCAAGACCGTGCGCCTGGCCGGGCACCGGGCCGACGACGGTCACGCGCCGTTTGGCGCGGCCGGGCTGGCCTTTGCCGGGGCGTCGCTGCTGCCGGCCGAGGACGCGGCCGCGCTGAAGCCCGAGTATGGCCACCTGGTGCTGGAGGTGTGGCGGCCGGCCGAGCGGGCGGGCCGGCTCGAGGCATTGCCCATCGACGGTGTCTACTTCGACATCGGCACCCCCCAAAGCTATCTGGAAGCCAACATGCACGCCGTGATGCAGGCGGGCGCGGGCGCGAACCTCATCGCGGGCGACGCCGTCATCACCGGCACGGCCCAGCAGAGCGTGCTCGGCGTGGGCTCGCAGGTGCATGGCAGAGTCACCCGCTGCGTGCTGTGGCCCGGCGCGCGCGTGGCCCGCGATGAGGTCCTGGCCGACAGCGTAAGGGTGGGGTCGGACATGACGGTTACTCGCACGTAACCTGGGTCCCATGCAGCTTAGCGTGGAGCGCGGCGCCGACCGGCTGGCCGTGAACGTGTTCGACCGGGAAGAAGCCGACACCCTCATCGTGATCCTGCCGGCCATGGGCGTGCCCGCGGGCTACTACAACCGCTTCGCCGCCGCGCTCAACGACGCGGGCCTGGCCGTCGCGGTCGCCGATCTGCGCGGCACCGGTGACAGTTCGCCAAAACCTTCAAGATCTAGCTCATATGGGTACCGGCAGATAGCCGACGACGTCGAAGCCGTCCTGCACGCCCTGGCGGCGCAGCGCGAACACCGACGCACCGTCCTGCTTGGACACTCGCTCGGCGGGCAGGCCGCGATGATGCACCTGGCCCAGACCACGGCCGGGGTCGACGGCCTGATCCTGATCGCGGTGGGCCTGCCCTACTGGCGCACCTACGGCCGCCAGTCGCTGGGCGTGCTCGGCTTCACCCAGGCCATCGCGTGGACCAGCGCGCTGCTGGGCCACTGGCCGGGTTGGGGCTTCGGCGGGCGCCAGGCGCGCCGGGTGATGCGCGACTGGGGGCACACGGGCCGCACGGGCCAGTTCCCGCCGCACCTGGGCGTGGAGGAGCGGCTGGGCGGCGTCGCGCTGCCCGTGCTGGCCGTGAGCGTCGACAACGATCAGTACACGCCGGCGCCCACCATGGACTTCACCCTCGCGAAGCTCTCGTCGGCGACCCTGCGCCGCGAACACCTCACCACCGAGACGGCCGGCGTGGACCTCGACCACTTCAAGTGGGTACGCGCGGGCGAGCCGCTGGGCAAACTGATCCTCGGTTGGCTGGCAAACGGGAGTGCACATGAGTGAATTGTTTAAGGACCATAGGCGCGGGAAGGGGGTGATCCCAACCGGTCGTCAGACCGCAACCAGAAGGAGGAAAAGGTGAACAGGAAACCCAAGAAGACCTACCAGGCCCCCGCTCTCGCGCGGCTCGGCACGTTCCGCAAGGTCACCGGATTGCTCAGCAACGGGACCCCCGACCTACTGTCGCACGGCAACATCCTGTAGCCGGGCCCGTCAGCGATGGACGCGTGGCCCGAACCGTTCTTCTTCGTCCTGCCGGAAGGCCTGCGGGACGCACGCCTGGTGACGGTGACACCATGACCGAGGGCTTGCCTGAGGGCATCACGAGATTGGGATTCGCTCATGCCGAAGCGAAGCGACCCGGGAGCTTTGCGGAGGTGCCGGCATGAGCATGCTGTCCGCATTGGAGCGTCCGGACCGTCCGATCGCGACAGTGCGCATGGCTGCCCGTGGCGCGGTGTGGCTCGCCCACCTGCTCGCCGTCATGCCGCCGCGCAGGATCCGCGCGGTGCTCGCGCTGCTGCGCCGGGGCGCGCGGCCCGCCGGCTACGACGAGGCCAAGCGGGCGCGCGACGCCGTACTGTATGTGAGCCTGGCGTGCCTCAACACCGAGGGCTGCCTGCCGAGATCGCTGGCCACGGCCCTGCTGTGCCGGATGCGCGGCACGTGGCCCACGTGGTGTGTCGGGCCACGCCTGTACCCGCCAATCGCCTTGCACGCGTGGGTGGAGGCCGAGGGACGCCCGGTGGACGAACCGTTCCCGGACGGTTACTTTGCTCGGCTCATCACGGTTTCAGCCGAGCCCGGTTCATAACGGTTTCAGCCGAGCCCGTTGCATGACCGTGTGTCGTCAGCCGGGTGAGGCACAGATCTGCTTTGCGCCTGGTTGCTCGCCTAACCGGCCCAGTCGGCGGCGTGGGCGTCGAGGTGGTCGGCGGTCGCGCGCCAGTATGGCCCGTCCTCGGCGAAGATGCGTGCCCACGGTTGGCGATCACGCGAGGCGCTCAGCATGTCGTGCATCGCACGCGCCCGCCGGCCCAGCGTGACCGCGAGCGCGGGCCGCGACTGCGATGGCAGCCCGTAGCCGCCGAGGAACGCGTCCAATCGCGACACCGACTCGGGCACGGGCCGGTCGGCGCGCAGCCCGCACATGCTCTGCGCCGAATAGGCCAGGTCCCACAGGCGCGAGCTCGGCCCGGCGTTGTCCCAGTCGATGAGCACCCAGCCGCGCGGCGAACGCACCAGGTTCCACGGGGCGACATCGTTGTGGCACAGCAGCTCTGGGTGGTGGTCGGGCGGGATGACGACGTTCCAGTGTGCGGTGGCGGGCGGGGTGAAGGTCGCCAGCGCCGCGTGCAGGTCCGCGAGCATCCGACCGATCGACTCCAGCTCGGCCGGGGAGTAGGTCCCGCGTTCGTCGCCGGTCTCCCCCGGCACGAACTCCAGCACCTGCCGGCCCTGCGCGTCGCGCCCCAGGGGCCTTGGCGCACCCTCGAACCCGGCGTCGTGCAGGTGCGCGAGGAGCGCGTCGACCGAGTCTGTCCACGGACCGGCCGGGCGGCGCAGGGTGTCGCCCACCCGCTCGAGCCCGGTGGTGACGTTGCCCTGCAGGTTCATAGCGGCCGATCCAGCCGCCGGGACAGCTCGCGCAGCGCGGCTTCGTTGGAGCGCACGGCGTCGGCGTGCTCGGCCTCGCCGACGCGCGCCAGTGCACGCACCGCGGCCCGCCGCACACGCTGCACCTCATCATTCAAAGCCAGATGACCCAGGATATCCGCCGCATCCGGAATTTCGCGCAGGCGCACGACCTTTCCGCACATCTCGCGCACCCGCCACGCGGGATCGTCCAATCCGGACACCACGGCCCGCGCGGCCGTGGGCGCCCAAGCGTAGAGCAGACCGCGTGCACCCCAAACCCTGCCCCAGTATGCGCCGCTGTTGATGAGCCCCCGCCAATGCGGCCCGCACAGCACCTCGAAGGTCTCCTCGTCGTAGCCGCCCTCGAGCACGTCCACGCACCATCCGGCCACGGTCGCCTCACCGTGCTTGGCCGACGCTGCCGCCACTCGGTGCCTGGGCAGGGTCATGCGCCCACTGTAGCGGTTCAGCGCGCGGATGCCTTGGCTTTCCCCACGGGCGCCTTCTTGCCAGTGCGCTTGCCAGTGCGCGATTTCTCGAACTCCGCGAGATAGCCCTGGATCACTTCGCGCAGCCGGTCGCCGATCTGCTCGTAGGCGTCGAGGCGCAGGTCGGCCAGGCTCACCCGTGCGCTCCACTCCGGACCGTCGTCGAAGTCGCCGCCGGGGAGCAACACGACCTTTGCCTTTTCCGCCAGACGGAAGACGACGTCCACGGGCTCGATGCGGTCCTTCATCCACCGGGCGAACTCTTTGCTCTGCGTGGTTTCGATGTGGCGCATGAGGTCGAGCTCGACGTAGTAGTGCGCCGCTCCTTCGATTTTGGGCAGCGGCACGCCGAGGCCGTTGACGAGCGCGTGCAGCCGGCTCGCGACGATGCTCTGGCAGGTACGCTTGTATTCGTCGTGCTCATCCAGCAGCGCGAACAGGCCGAACAGCGCCATCTGCACCTGTTGCGGCGGCGACAGGCCGGCGGTGTGGTTGAGCGCGACCTGGCGCGAGTCGGCCACCATCCGGTCGATGAACCGCATCTGCTCGGGTTCGAGGGTCAGCGAGCCGTATCGGTTGTTGAGCAACGCCTTGTCCTTGGCGGGAAGATCGGCCAGCTTCTCCTCGAAGACGTTGTCGTGGCTGAGCGCGATGACCCCGAGCCGCCATCCGGTGCAGCCGAAGTGTTTGCTGAACGAGTAGACGCCGATCGTGTTGCGCGGCACCGTGGACATCAGCGATTCGAAGCCGTTGACGAATGTGCCGTAGACGTCGTCGGTGATGATGGCCAGCCCGGGGTTGTCGGTCTCGGTGATCCGCTTGATCCGGGCCACGGTCGCGGGCGGCAGCATGACCGATGGCGGGTTGGACGGGTTGACCAGAAACAGCGCCTTGATGTGCGGATCGGCCAGCTTGTCGATCTCGGCGTCTTCATACTGCCACGTGCGCAGGCCGCCCTGGTCGATCCGGTTCGCTTTCACCTCAACGATTTTGAAACGATACCGCTCCAGTTGGGGGATTTCGAGGTACGGCATTAAAATCGGGGTCATGACGGCTATCGTGTCGCCGGGGTGCAGGATACGGTTGATGATGGCCGAGTCGAAGATGTAGCACATGGCGGCCGTGCCGCCTTCCGTGGCGAAGAGGTCGAAGTCGCCGCGCGGCGGCGTGCCGGCAAGCATCTCCTTCACCAGATACTGTTTTACCACTTTTTCGATGTGCGGGAGCATCCGGCCGGGGTCCGGATAGTGGCCGCCGATGATCGAGTCGGTGAGCTCCCACACCCACGCGTCGGCGTCGAAGCCGAGCTTGCTCACGCCGTGGTCGATGCCGCGCCCGAGCAGGTCCGCGCCGGGTTCCTTGCGGTTACGCTGCAGGAAGGCCGAGAAACGTTTGGCAATTCCCGTTTTTTGCGGCATGCCGCCGACGCCGTCCCACTCGTCCCAGTCGCGCCGCGACTCTTCCATGCCAAACTTTCCCAGCAGCCAGAAGGCTTCGCGCGGTTCGGTGGCGATCCAGTTGGGGTTGCCGCGGCCCGCGTTGAGCATTGCCCCGGCGGCGCGTTCGTCGCCCGCCAGTCCGATCAGGGAGTCCCTGACCTCAAACGGGCTAAACGCTTGCAGGCGCCGCTGTTCGGCGCGCGTAGTCGGCATATCCACACATAAGCACACCCTCAGAGCGTCAGGCTCCAGTTTTGGAAAACCTGGGGCCGGCCGAAATCCTCCCCTTGCTCCTCGGAGACGAGCTGAAAGCCTGCTTTTTCATAAAGGTGCCGGGCCGCTGCCAGCTCCGCGTTTGTCCATAAAACCATTTTTTGATACCCGGAGCGCCTTGCAAACGATAGGCAGACTTCGACGAGTTTGGCGCCGACGCCTCGCCCGCGTGCCCAGGGTTCGACGAGCAGGAGTCGTAGCCGGGCGGTCGTGTCATCCTCTTCGACGCAGAAAATGGAGCCTGCCGGTGCGTCGCCGACTTGGGCGATCCACGCCGCGTCGCGGCCGGGCTTGCGGGCCTTGACATATTCGCCCACGATGCGCGCGACCAAAGCCTCGAAGCCGTCGTCCCATCCGTATTCGTCGGCGTAGAGTTCGCCGTGGCGCTGCACTACCCAGCCGAGCTCGCCTGGCCGCGGCTCGCGGATCGTCACCTCGTCGTGCGCGGGCGGCCCGTCCCACAGGCGCTCGATGGTGGACATCGCGGCGAGCAGCCGGCGCTGATCCGCGTCGCCCAGCTTGTCCAGGAGGGCGCCCATGTCCTCGACCGCATTGTCGCTCAGCGTCTTGAAAACCCGGCGGCCCGCGTCGGTCAGCGAAACCAGCTGCCGGCGGCCGTCCACAGTGGACCGCTCGAGCCGCACGAGCCCGTCGGCCTCGAAACGGGCGAAGATGCGGCTGACGTAACCTGGATCCAACCCCAGCCGTTGCCGCAGCTCGACAGTCTCCGCCTGATCGGCGTGCGCCAGCTCCCACAGCAGCCTGGCCTCCGTGAGCGAGTAGGGCGTGCGCTGAATCCCGTCGCCTAACACCCCGATCGTGCGCGTATAAAACCGGTTGAAGCGCCTGACAGAGGCGATCCTTGACTCGATCTTTGACACAGTCAAACATTAGTTCACGACCCCCGCGCTCGCAAGGTCTACACGTCGCGAAGGACACCACCAGCACGGCACGCCAGCCACCACGGCACGGCAGCACCGCACCCCAGCACCGCACCCCAGCACGGCACGGCAGTGCGGGACGGCACGCCAGCACCGCACGCCACCACGGCACACCAGCGCGGGACGGCACCCCAGCACCGCACCCCAGCGCGCGGCACACCAGCACCGCGCGGCAGCACCGCACGCACCACTGCATGGCATGGCAGCCACCACGCCCAGGCCAGCCCACGGCCCGAAGCGTCGCCCAGCGCCTGCGCCGACCGGATCGCAAGCCTGGCTGTCATCGGAGCGTTGCGGGCGAGCCACAACCTCGAACCCCCAGCCCGGGTCCATGACAAGCCGGGTCGCGTCCAGACCACGCACGGCGGCGACAGCGGCTATGGCAGGGCCGACATGGACGCGCCGGTGTGCCGCAGGACGGTGGTGATGCCCATGCACAGCGCGCGACGAGCACGAGCGCGTCATGGTGGTCAAGGCACGGCGGGCGGCGCTGGGCGCGAGTGTGCTCGCCGTGACGGGCTGCCTGTCGACCCGCCCACCGTCCGGTTCACCGACTTCGCCCGCGATCGCATCCTGGCGACCAGTCTCACCAACACGGCATGGCCCACCAGCACGACGCCAACCCGTCAACTGGCACGACGCACGCCAACCCGCACGCCGCAGGCCCACCGGCACGACGCCAGCCCGCCCAACCGGCACACCGCACGCCAACCGGCACGGCCGCGGGTCGACCGGGGCCAGGGCCGTGCCGGTAGGGAGGTGCGCCGCTCCCGGGCACGGTTGATGGACGCATTCGAGACCGAGCGTCGTCGGATCGAGCGCGACCTGCACGACGGCGCGCAGCAACGGCTCGTGGCCCTGACGATGAAGCTCGGGCTGGCCAAGCTGTCCCTACCGCTCGACTCCGAGGCACACGCCGCCGTGGAAGAGGCACACGAGCAGGCCAAGGCGGCGCTGGCTGAGCTGCGCGAGCTCATCCGTGGCGTGCATCCGCAGATTCTTTCGGGGCGCGGGCTCGCCGCAGCCGTGCGCGACACCGCCGGGCGCTCGCCGATCCCGGTGGAGGTTTCCGTTGACGTGCCGCGCCTTCCCGAGGCCGTGGAGGTGCACGTCTTTTATGTGGTGAGCGAGGCGCTGGCTAACGTTGCCAAGCACAGCAACGCGTCCCAAGCCTGGGTCAACGCGGCCGTGGACGGCGGCACGCTAAACGTGGAGGTCGGCGACAACGGTGTCGGCGGCGCGCGTTTCTCGCACAGCGGCGGTCTGACCGGGCTCGCCGATCGTGTGGCCACATTGGACGGTGAGCTGCGGCTGTCGAGCCCGCGCGGCGGTCCGACCCTGATCCGGGTGGAGGTACCGTGTACCGCGTGATTCTGGCGGAGGATTCCGTGCTGCTGCGCGAGGGTCTGGCGGGGCTGTTGCAGCGCTTTGGTTTCACCGTGCAGGCGGCGGTGAGCGATGCCGCGACACTACTCGCGGCCGTTGACGCCGGCGAGCCCGACATCGTGGTCACCGACGTTCGGATGCCGCCGACGTTCACCGACGAGGGCCTGCGGGCGGCGCTCGCGCTGCGCGCCGCGCGGCCTCGGCTGCCGGTGCTCGTGCTCAGCCAGTACGTCGAGCAGACCTGTGCGGCGGAGCTGCTCAACTCCGGCGGCGACGCGGGCACCGGATATCTCCTCAAGGACCGCATCGGCGAGGTCACCGACTTCGCCGAGGCCGTCGGCGCGGTCGCCGCGGGCGCCGCGGGCGGCACGGTGGTCGACCCGGAGGTGTTCCGCCAGCTGCTGGAGCAGCGCCGCGGCCCGCTACAGCGGCTCACCCCGCGCGAGCAGGAGGTGCTGGGCCTGATGGCCGAGGGCCGATCCGCCGGCCCCCGCGATGCCACGATGCCACGCGATGCTCCGCCGGGCGGATGCCATGCCGCGCGGAGGCAGTGCCGGGCAGAGGCAGCGCCAAACGGAAGCGCGCCAGGCAGAGGCAGCGCCAAACGGAAGCGCGCCAAACGGAAGCGCGCCAGGCGGAAGCAGCGCCGGACGGAAGCGCGCCGGGCAGAGGCAAGCCCGGAGGCGGTGCCCACGCAGGGATGCCGTGCCACACCATGCTGTGCCCACTGTCGCGTGTGGACCGCGTGTTCGTGCGGCTGAGGCCCGGCCAAGTCACGCCACACTCCGGGCGGGTGCGGCCGGTCCGGGGCCGCACCCGCCTGCGGAAGGCTAGCGCTTGTTGCGCCCCTTGGACTTGATGTCGGTCACGGTCCCACGACCGCGATTGCGCATGTTGTCGGCACCCTCCCGGATATCCTCACCCATGCGGTTGGCCGCGTGGTCCACCTCATCAAGCAGCTGCTCGCTGCGGCCCTTGGCCCTTCCCATCGCGTCCTGTGACCGGTTCTTATTGTGCTTGCTCATGTTTCACCCCCGCGAAGGAGCCTATCCAGCCCGCCCGCCCCAAGCAGCCATATCGACAAGGTAGGTTGGCGATCGCGACCCAAAAGCGCCGGGCCGATCGAGCGTGCCCGACCGGCCCGGCGCTTGAGCGAAACTGCGACTGGCCGGGCCGGCGCCACAGCCACAAGCCACGGCCACAGCCACAAGCCACAAGCCACAGCCACAAGCCATAAGCCACGGCCACAAGCCACGGCCACAGTCGCAGTCGCAGTCGCAGCGGGACTTTCCGGTATCAGGTGCGGCGGACGAAGGTATCGGCGAGCGTCAGTTCGTCGATCACCGCTTGCACGTCCGGCATCCCCTCCACGTATTCGCCTGCCGCCAGCTCACGCGAATGCTGCTCGTAGCGCGCGGCCAACGCCGCAAGCCGACCATTCATCAGGCCAAGGATGCAGTCGCCGACGGGATCGCCGCTGGCGTCCTGCGGTTTGCCCGGCGCGCAGTCGTCCGGGATGTACGCCTGCCCGCCAAGCGGTTCGAATCCGCGCTGACCCTCGCCGCACGCACCGTGTGTCGGATCCGGCCCGCTCCCGATCCTGCACGACTCATACACAGCCTGCGCCCGGGCGAAGCTGCCCGATATCGCGGGCGGCTGCGCCGCCGCCGTGGCCATGCCAAACCGGTCGTCGACGCCGAACCGGTCGTCGGTGCCGCCGAGGCTGCCCGCGATCTGGTCGAGCGACAGCACGCGCAGCTGCGCGGCCGCCAGCTCGATGGCCAGCGGGATGCCGTCCAGCTCCGCGCAGATACGCTCGATCACCGGATGGTCGGCGGGCTCCGGCCGCCACTGCGGCTGCACCGCCGCGGCCCGGCTCAGGAACAGCTCGCTCGCGTCCCGGCCCATCGGGCCGAGCTCGGACACCGCCTCGCCGGTGATGCCCAGCGATTCCCGGCTTGTGGCAAGCACCCGCACGTGCCCGCATCCGGCGAGCACGGTCGCGCACAGCATCGACCAGGTGCTCGCAGTTGTCCAGGAGCAGCAGCAGCAGCCGGGAGCCGAGCACAGACGCGAGCCGCTGCGCGGTCGCTACCCCCTGCACGCCCAGCGCCTCGGCCACGGTCGCGGCCACGAGCTCCGGCTGGCGCAGCCCGGCCAGATCGACAAACCAGGGGCCGTCCGAAAAGCGCAGCGGCTGGCAAACCTCAAGCGCCACAAGGGTTTTGCCCACCCCACCGGGGCCGGTCACGGTCACCAGGCGGGCCCGGTCCAGCAGGCCGGCCAGGTCGCGCAGCTCGGGCTCGCGCCCCACGAAGCCGGTCACCGGGTAGGGAAGGTTGCAGTTCGCGGCCTCCGACGGCGCGCGCGGCTCCAGCGCCGGATCCTGGCGCAGGATCGCGGTCTCCAGGCCCCGCAGCGACGGGCCGACGTCCAGCCCGAACTCGTCGGCCAGCAGGCTTGTGGCGCGGCGGATCGCGGCCAGCGCGTCCGCCTGCAAACCACACCGGTAGAGGGCGAGGGCGAGCATCTCCCATCCGCGTTCGGCCAGGGGATGCCGATCGTGTACGCGGTGAGCTCGCCCACGAGTTCGGCGTGCCTGCCCAGCGCGAGACCCGCCTCGTACAGGTCCTGGTGGGCCGTCTCGCGCAGCATTTCCCACCGGCGCACCTGTGCCGCGACAAAGCCCGCGTCGGGGAAGTCGGCGAACGCCGGGCCGCGCCACAAATCCAGCGCCTCGCGCAGCACCTGCTCGGCCCGCACCGGGTCGCCATCGCGCATCGGCCAAACGTAGGCGTGCCACCGCCGCCCGTTCCAGCCCTCCAGATTGGACAGTCAAGAATTTGACAGTATCTCTTTCTCTTCCGTCAGTCCTAGGTGAAGGCTCGGCGCGCCCAACTGCTCGGTTTCAGGATTTTCACCTTGTACGGGCAAGTCTTGCCGGTGATCTCCATATACGCCCGGATCGCCCGGTAGGCCGCGTCTTCCGCCTGTTCGGCGGAGGTCATCCCCTTGCCCTTGTTGCGAAACAGCGCGCCGTAGAAAGCCGAGCAGAAGACCGTGCCCTCGTGCCAGCCCACCTGCGCCGAAGTGCCGATATACGTGACATCGCCCTGCAGGCAGTCGCGCACCGCGGTCTGCCACGCGCCGGGTGCCGGTCTTGCAGCCGTCTGCCAGCACCGCGCCCGTCCGGATCCCCTTGCCCTGGTCAACGGCCAGCAGGCCGAGCTTCTCCATCGCCACGGCCGTGATGCCGTCGCTGCTGCTGAACGTCGGCGTCTCGGTCTGGTCACCGTGCGCCATGACGTGCAACACATCACACGGAGCGGTGAACGCCGCCAGCACCGTGCCCAGGTCACGCGACCGGACGAAGTCGATGTCCACGATGGGCTGGTCCCATCCGGCGTTGATGTTCTGCAGCGTCGATTGCACAAAAGTCATTGAGGCGTCGAAGGAAGTGTCCAGTCCAATGTCGAGCAGGTTGACCCGGCGGTTTCTCA
>JBIOYB010000294.1:0-7240 GCA_044869915.1 Allorhizocola sp. | reverse complement strand
TTGCAGTACATGATTCGTGACCCGTTCGGCCGTGACATCAACACCGACCTGCTCCAGCAACCCACCGTCCACAAGCGACCTGTCAAGGCCTGCTGATCAGCCAGAACGAAGTTGAGCGAAGCTCATTATTGGCTCCACCGCCGGCTCCCGTTGCAGGACTTGGCCTTATACAGCAGCTATTGGGGCCGGGCATACGAGTGTAATCCGGCCGCGATCCACGCCGCCGCAACCCGTTTGGCGCCGCACGTGCGCGGCGTGTGGGCGGTCAGCGCCGACCAGGTGCCCCGCCTCCCGCCCGGTGTGCCGGGCGTGGTCATCCGCAGTTTCGCCTATTATCGTGCCCTCGCCCGCGCCAAATGGACGTTTAACAACGCCAATTTTGGCGACGAGGTCGTGAAGCGGCCCGGCACGGTCCACGTGCAAACCCACCACGGCACGCCGCTCAAGCTCATGGGCGTGGACGAGCCCGCCTTCCGCGATGATCCCGACAACCTGCTGAAGCGTTGCGACCGTTGGGATTTTAGCCTTTCCACGAACCGCTATTCGACCGAGATCTGGGCGCGCGCCTACCCGTGCCGCTTCGAATCGCTGGAGTATGGCTATCCGCGCAACGACATCCTGGTGAACGCGACACCGGAACTCATCACCCGCCTGCGCGCGCGCTATCCCGACGGCCCGCTCGCTTTATATGCGCCGACTTTCCGCGAGGCTCCGCCGGTACCCATAAAAATAAAGGGTTTCACGGTCCTCACCAAGCAGCACTACTTCCACGGCGACGGCACCGCGGGCACCTCTATAGAGGAGCTCATGCTCGTCTCGGACGCGTTGGTGACCGACTACTCCTCGGTGATGTTCGACTATGCGTTGCTGGATCGACCGATCGTCATCTACGCGCCCGATTGGGAGCGCTATCAGGCGTGGCGCGGCGTCTATTTCGACCTGTTGGCGCGGCCGCCGGGGATCGTGGCGCGCACCGAGCACGAGCTGAACGAGGCCTTCGCCTCCGGCGCGGTTTGGCAGACCTCGGATCTGCGGGCCGCCTTCCGGGAACGCTTCTGCCAGTTCGACGATGGGCGGGCGGCCGAGCGAGTGGTGCGCCGCGTCATTCTGGGGCAGCGGTCGGCATGAATGCGGTCATCCTTGCGGCGGGCCTCGGGACGAGGCTCGGCCGCCCGCATCCGAAGCCGCTGACGCGTCTCGCGGACGGGCGCACGATCCTGTACCGGCAGCTCGACACCCTGAGGCGCCACTTCGGCGCGTCGCTGCACCTGATGGTCGTGGTCGGGTTCAAGCTGGAGATGATTCTCGAGGCGGCCGGGGCCGAGGCGACGTTCGTCTACAACGAGATCTTCGATCAGACGAACACGTCCAAGAGCCTGTTGCGGGCGCTGCGGCTGGCCCCGCCGGGCGGCGTGCTGTGGCTCAACGGCGATGTCGTGTTCGTGCCGGGGCTGCTCGGCGCGCTGCGCTTCGATCGATCCTTTGTCGCCGTGAACACCGAGCGGGTCGGCGACGAGGAGGTCAAGTACACCATCGATGGTGACGGATGTATCAAGGAGTTGTCGAAGCGGGTGAGCGGTGGTCTGGGCGAGGCGGTCGGGATCAACTATGTCGCGTCGAGGGACCGCGCGATCCTCGTGGAGCACCTGGATCGCTGCTCCGATGACGACTATTTCGAACGCGGGATCGAGACGGCCATCGCCGAATCGGGCCTACGCTTTTCGGCCGTGGACATCTCGCCATTCGGTTGTGTGGAGGTGGACTTTATGTCCGACTTAGAGCGGGCGAATCGCCTCACCACGTAGTGGCCGCGTTACTGGCCGAACATGGCACGTTCACCCGATTGGCAGTAGGGTCGTTGTTCGCCCAAAGTGACGAATTCAAGCCTAAAGTCATTTCAGCTGGAGGGAGACGGTGTGACCACCGTCGCGCTCAAAGATGTCACCAAGGTCTTCCCGGACGGGACCATCGCCGTCGACAATGTCAGCCTGGACGTAGCCGACGGGGAGTTCATGGTCCTGCTCGGGCCTTCCGGCTGCGGCAAGTCGACTGTGTTGCGCATGGTGGCGGGCCTCGAAGACCCCACCAACGGCGCCATCATCCTCAACGGGCAACTGGCCAACGAGCTTCCGCCGCGCGACCGCGGAATCGCCATGGTATTCCAGGATTTCGCGCTGTACCCGCACATGACCGTCGGCGAAAACATCGGCTTCCCGTTGCGGCTGTCCGGCGTTGAGCCCGCGCCGCGTTCCGAGCGCGTGGCTGACGTCGCGAGCGCGCTGGGCATCGGCGACGTGCTGGGCCGCCGGCCCAATCAGCTGTCGGGCGGCCAACGACAGCGCGTGGCGATGGGCCGGGCGATCGTACGCCGGCCGGGCCTGTTCCTCATGGACGAGCCATTGTCCAATCTGGACAGTGGGCTGCGGGCCGAGTTGCGCGCCGAGATCTCGGGGTTGGTGCGAGAGCTTGGAGTGAGCACAATCTATGTGACGCACGACCAGGCCGAGGCCCTGACCATGGCCGACCGCGTGGCCATCCTGCGCAAAGGCGTACTGCAAGACGTCGGCACACCGACACAGGTCTATGGCAAGCCCGCCACGCTATATGTGGCGGCGTTCCTCGGCAGCCCCAGGATGAACCTGCTCGAGGCGTCCGTGTACGTCCACCTCGATCGCTATGTGCAACTGAATCTCGGCGAGCAATCGCTGTACCTTCAGTGGAACGACATCCGGGCGCGGGCCGTCTCCCACTTCCACGGCGAGCGGATCGTCATCGGGGTGCGGGCCGAGGCACTCACTCCGGTCGCGGCCGACCACCCGGGCGACGTACTGCACGGGCGGATCAGATACCTCGAGCACCACGGGCACGAGTCGCTCGCGTTCATCGACATCGGCGCGACCGCGGTCGCGGTGGACGAGATCGGCCGGGCGACAGCGGAGATCGAGGAGCCGAGCGGGCGCGGGCTGCGCCGGCTGGGCAGCGTGGTCAACAGACTGAAGGGCCGGTCCAACTCGCACAACCCGGGCACGGCGCTGGCCGAACGCAACTCCTCCGCGCAGCGGGAGAGCGTGCTGTCCGATCCCGGGCGGCACCACCGGCGCGCAGCCGAGCTGGCCGTCCGGTTGGCGCCATATCCGCAGGTCGGCGCGGGGCATCCGCTGGCCGTCTCGGTCCGCATGGAGGCACTACACTTCTTCGACGACCGCGGCGACCGGATCGACGTGGGCTGGCGTTAATCGGCTAGCAGGGTTTCTTACTCGGGAGTAACATTTGCGGGCATGACGCCCCTGCTGGACATCGTCCCGTTCGCGCGCACACTCGGCATCACCTTCACGTCCGTGACCCCGGAGTCGGCCGTCGCCGTGCTGCCCGACCAGGCCGCGTTGCACAACCACGTGGGCGGGCCACACGCGGGCGCCATATTCTCGCTCGGCGAGACGGCATCCGGCGCCATCGTCCTCGCCGCCTTCGGCGAACACCTCGACCGGGCCACACCACTCGCCGTGCGGGCGCAGATCGCGTACCTCAAACTCGCCATGGGCGACGTCACCGCCACCGCTACCCTCTCCCGGCCGGCGGTGGAGGTCGTCGCCGAGCTCGCCCAGGGCCTGCGGCCCGAGTTCGACGTGGCAGTCGCCCTGGCCAACGCCGAGGGCACGGCGACCGGAGCGATGACGGTGACCTGGACGCTACGCCCGCACCGATAGGCTAGTAAGCTTCACAGGCCGGGCCCTGTAGCTCAGGGGATAGAGCGTCGGTTTCCTAAACCGTGCGTCGCAGGTTCGAATCCTGCCAGGGCCACATTCTGATCAGGCGAAACGGCCGCCTTGCTGGGCACATTTGCCGGCACAATTAGAACGCCAGTGCCATCAAAACACGTGCCATCGACGGACTGCCCGCCCATTCGGCGACCTCGGGCGCCGAGGACGCCGGCCTTGAACCACCGAGGCGCCCGCGTGACGGAGGTCGTACGGGCGTCCAGCGAGCGGGGACGATGCCTGAGCGGGAGGCAGCCCGACCACGCGCGCCTCACGCCAGACCTTCGAGTAAGCAGTTGAGCCGATGACGTGCCCGTGTGACTGGAACGCCCGACACGCGAAGAACACACGCATCCGCAGACCCAGACCCCGGTCATTGGCCACCGAGCCAGCGCCGACACCGCCACCGGGGCGGAAATCGGCGGCCCTGTCGCCGCTCTCGGGCGCGCCGGCCGCAGCACATCCAGATTGGACAACGGGCCGGAGCGGACCGCCCACGCGCCGGCCGACTGGTGCCGGTTCAGCGGCGTCGATCCGGCCTTCGTCGATCCCAGGTTCTCCCTTGCAGAGCGGGGGATGCGAGTCGTTCGACAGCCGATCCCGTGACGAGCTACCGGTCTGCGAGCAGTTGAACACGCTGCTGGAGGTGTGAGTGCTTCCGGAAACCGACGTGGACCGCAAACCGGCTTCCGGTCAAATGGTTCGGACCTTCGCAGCTCTCGCCCCGCGCCTCAACAACGCTAACTACTCCCAGTCAGCACCGAAAGCAGCAAAGAAGTACTCGGCCTCGAACGATCCGGAATCAGATTCAATGAACATCGAGAAGCCGAGCCCTTTGAGGATCGGCACATTACCGGTGTTGACCACCGAGCTTTGACTGAATTCCAGCCTGTCACCCGCGATCGACGTTGCATGATCCTGCAATCGGGCTGAGCCGTCGAAGACGTGCACTCTCCGGATGACGCTGCTGGGTGCCGACTTGCCGAGAATGATGATTCGTACAAGTTTCGGACGTACGCCATTCAGTACGACGGGCGTCGGCATCGGAACATGGAACCACTGCTTCGTGTTCCGCTTGAGTCTCACCTCGGTCCCGAAGCCAAGGCGTCTGTTGTTCAAAAGAAGTTCCGGTGTTTCGGGAACCACTGCTGTGCCGTGGGTCCACAGGGCGGTCAAAGCCATGGTCTACTCCTGGCTGCGTTCTCAAGTCCAATAGATCACGTTGCACAACGAATCTAACGCCGCAGGTCAGGACGTGGAGGCTGTTCGTCGAAACAGCGTGCGGCGCTGTCGATCGCCGGCGTGGCGGGTGCAAGTCGTGGTGAAGCGGGAGGCTGGCGCGCGGCGCGTATTCGAACGTGTGGCGGGTGCGTTCGGCCAGTCAGCGGAGGAATGGTCCGTACAAACTGGACCTCGTGATGGCTCAGCGGCGCGCCAGGGGATGGCATGTCATCGAGCCACCTTCGCGTGCCGGGTGTCGGGTGGGCGCACGTCGTGCTCGAGTCCCCGCACAAGCCCGACGGTTGCCAGGAAGGAGGCACGGATGGTATCTATAGTCGACCTAATTAATAGTTGGGAGAGTCTATGGATGGGCGTTACCGCCACTCCGTGAGCGTGGCCGCGGTCGTCACGGATGAACTGGGGCGGGTGCTGGTGATGAAGCGGGCCGACAACGGGGAGTGGCAGCTGCCGGGCGGGGTACTGGGGCAGGACGAGACTATCGGGCAAGGGCTGATCCGGGAGGTACGCGAGGAGACCGGCGTCGTGGTGCGGCCCGGGCGGCTCACCGGGGTGTACAAGAACATGAAGCTCGGCGTGGTAGCACTGGTGTTGCGTGCCGACCTGGTCGGCGGACAGGAGCAGCCGGGCCCGCGTTGCGAGGCCGTCGCATGGTGGACCCGCGAGCAGGTCGCCGGCGGGATGTCGCCCGCGTTCGCGCTGCGCATCCTCGACGCGCTACTGGAGTCGAACGCACCGAGCATCCGGCATCACGATGGCGTGAATCTGCTGGACCCGCTCATCTGACGGGTGATCACTCGCGCGAGGTATGAGTGTGTGGTGGTGCGAGCGTGCGTCGGGGGATTTCGTGGTGCGCGCCTCCTGGAGATCGTGACCGGCCTTGTCGGCTCCGCGTTGCCAATGAAGCGTCGCCAATAAAGCGCCGGCTACGAAGCGTTGGCTACGACGAAGCATTGGCTCTGAAAGCGAAACGGAGGGAGTGGCCCATGTTTGAGCCGAGTCTGCACTCGGTCAGTGTCGCCGCGGTCGTGACCGACCGATCAGGACACGTGCTGGTGATAAAGCGCCGCGACAACGGAGCCTGGCAGGTGCCGGGCGGAGTGCTGGAGCTGGGCGAGACCATCGAGCACGGCCTGATGCGCGAGGTCCTTGAGGAGACCGGGGTTTCCGTGCGTCCCCTCCGCCTGACCGGAGTGTACAAGAACATGGTGCACGGCGTGGTCGCGCTCGTGATGCGTGCCGAATTCGTTGCGGGCCAGGCGCATCCGACCGACGAGGCGGCCGAGGTGGCGTGGTGGCCGCCCGAGCGGGTGAAGTCGGAAATGAGCGAGGCGTTTGCCGTGCGCGTGGTCGACGCGCTGGACGGTGGCGCCGAAGGCGCGCTGCCCGCCGTGCGCCATCACGACGGGACCAATCTACTGTTGTTGGCGTGACTCTCCACGGCCGCCTGGCCACCCGCGAAGACCTGCCCGCCCTGCACAGCCTGATCACCGAGGCGATCGACGTGCTGCAGAAGGGTTTCCTCGACCCGGCCCAGATCGCCGCCAGCCACGCGATTATGGGCGTGGATACGCAACTGATCGACGATGATACCTACTTCGTGATCGAGGTGGACGGCCGCATCGCCGGGTGTGGCGGCTGGAGCCGGCGCGCCACGCTCTATGGCGGCGACGGGTCGGCCGGGCGGGATGCCAGCCTGCTCGATCCGGCTCACGATCCCGCGAAAATCCGCGCCATGTATACGCATCCGGCATACACGAGGCGCGGGGTCGGTCGTGCCGTGTTGCGACTGTGTGAGGCGGCCGCGGGGGCGGAGGGCTTCTCCACGCTCGAGCTGATGGCCACGCTGGCGGGCCAACCGCTCTACGCCGCCGCGGGCTTCACGGCCGTGGAGCACCTGACAGACGCATCGACCGGGGCGGCCATCCCGCTGGTGCGCATGCGCAAGGCCATCCCGGTGACCATGCGGCGATGACCGCCCTCACGGACGTCGTTGCGGCGTCACATCCCTACCAACTGATCCGTAGCGATCGCGAGCGGCCTGAGCGCTCTGCCGCCGACGCTCGGCACGCCGTCCGTGGCGCAGATCGGCGTGCCGGGCGTGCGGACCCACTTTAGAGCCTGTTGGTAAAGGGGTCAGGTCGTGGTGGGGATTGATGGGCGTGGCTGCCCCCAACGTGCTTTGTACTCCTTGGGATCGGGTGGATGATGTATCCGTGCCAACCGCCTGGTCATGATCATGG
>JBIOYB010000293.1:0-15468 GCA_044869915.1 Allorhizocola sp. | reverse complement strand
TTGCAGTACATGATTCGTGACCCGTTCGGCCGTGACATCAACACCGACCTGCTCCAGCAACCCACCGTCCACAAGCGACCTGTCAAGGCCTGCTGATCAGCCAGAACGAAGTTGAGCGAAGCTCATTCGTCGGACCACTCCGCCGGCTCGTATCCGAGCCCCAGATCGCAGTGGTGGATCTCGACCTCGCGCAGCCGTCGCGACGGGCTGTCCACAATGGACCAATTGTCGCCCGCCATCAGATCCGAATGCGGCCAGCCCGCGTCGACCGACTCCTGCCAGGCGGACTCGATCCGCCTATTCGTCTCGGCCACGTCCGCGACGAGGGCGGCCGCCGCACGCCCGGCCCCGGACTCGATGTCGGCGTCGCGCTGCTCCGGACCGCCCGGATAGCGCTTGACCTCCTCACCCCGCAGCGCGCCCTCGAGCCGTATGACATGCCCCTCGGCGTTGCGCGCCACATGCGTGAGCACGTGCCCGACGGTCCAGCCGGGCAGGCGGCTCGGCCGGCGCGCCGCGTCGTCGGTCAGCCCGGCGAGGCGATCCTCCAGCCGCCGGTGCGCCTCAAAGCAAAGCGCAATCGCGCGCTCAGCGTCCACAATTCGCTCCATCACCAGTCGGTCTGATACCTCTCAGTTTCCGTCGTCGCCGGCCCAGGGCGCTGTTTGCACACAACCCGGCGAGCAACGCCGCCAGGGGCGAAATATGGCGGCATCAGCATCCGACTGAGGCCAGCCATATTTTGTCCCTGGCAAGGCAACCGGCGCTTTCGCACTCACCGCCGGTCCACCTTGAGGTGGTCCGGGCAGGCCCGACCTGCGCACGCCGGGGCCGTGTGCGCCGTTTGCACACAACCCGGCGAGCAACGCCGCCAGGGGCGAAATAGGGCGGCATCAGTTTCCGTCGTCGCCGGCCCAGGGCTTCAGCCACCGCGGGTCGGGCTCGACGCTCTTGGGCAGGAAGCGGATGTCGACGGACATGCGCATCATGTCGGTCTGCGTGTCGAGCGACGCGTGCACGAGGTGCGGCGAGTGGATGGCGACGTCGCCCGCCGCGTAGTCGGCGTAAAGCCAACGGCCGCCCAGCTGAGTAGCGGTCCAGCCGAGGTCGTGGCTGATCGGGCGGGTGTCGTCGGGCCGGTCGGTGCGCTTGGCCTTGAGCACGTCCAGGTTGGACTTCGGGATGGTGTGCGAGCCCTCGAGATAGGTCAGCCCGCCCGACTGGACCGGGCAGTCGCCGATGGGCAGCCACATCGTGATGATGCTCGCCGATCCCTTGTCCATGTAGTCGTAGTCGGTGTGCGCGCGCGACGACACCGGCCCCTTGTTGAAGTGGCGCACGATCTGGCGCGGCAGCTGCCGTACCTCATCGTCATTCAAAAGCATCCGCGCGACCGCCTCAAGTTCCCGCGAGGCCGCGAAGTCGGCGAAGGCCGAAGACCGCACGAGGGTGTGCGCCGGGTGCCCGGCGACGCCGTGCCGCAGCTGCCCGTCCGGGATGACGCCCGACCACTCGCCGTCCTGCCGCGACGTCCCCGGCTTGAAGTAGGTTTCGTCGAACATGTCGAAGTAGTGCGCGCGCAACGCCATGACCTTCGGGCGGTCGAGCACGCCGCGCAGGTACACATATCCGTCCTGCTGGAACTGCTCCCGCAGCTTCGCGGGGTCGTCGAGCAGTGCGGTGCTGTCCCGCATCGGCGCGAAGTGCTCGGAGTCGGTGGGAACGGGCACGCCGTTCGACAGGACCTGCATTTGTCGTTCCTTTCAGGACAGTTCGTCGGTCAAGGCGTCAAGGACGTGTCGCTGCTGTGCCGTCGTCATCGACGGGAAGGCCGGCAGGCAGATGTGGTGCCGGGCGAACCACTGCGCCTGCTCGAAGGTTTGCCCCGCGAATCGGGGCGCGTAATACGGCTGCTCGCTCAGCAGCACGTCGTAGACCTCGCCGGCCAGCGAGACGCCGTGATTTTGCCGCAGCCGCGCCTTCAGCTCGGCCCGGTCGACGCTCTCGTCGAGGAAGGCTATGTATTTGTAGTAGTTGCTGTCGGCGCCCGTGGGCAGCGAGAAGCGCTTGATGCGGGGCACCTCGTCAATGTGCTCGTCATACCACTTCGCCAGCGCTCGGCGCATTTCCAGCAGTCCGTCGAGGCGGGAGACGTGTGCGAGCCCGACTGCGGCGTGCACCTCGCTCAGGCGCCAGTTGTTGCCCAGCCGGTCGTGCACGTTTTGCGAGATGGAGATCTTGCCGTGGTCGCGCAGTTTGCGCGCGGCCTCCAGGTGTGCCGGGTCCTTGGCGGTGAACAGCCCGCCCTCGCCGCTCGTGGCGACCTTTGCCGGGTGCAGCGAATATGTCGCCAGTTGACCGAAGGTGCCGGCCAGTCCCCCGTCGAGTTTGGCGCCCAGCGCGTGTGCGGCGTCCTCGACCACGGGGATGCCCCGCGCGGCGCATTCGGCCAGCACGTCCTTAAAGGACGGCGCGATGATCCCTCCGATGTGGACGACGACGACCGCGGCCACGTCGTCGAAGCGGTCGAGCGCGGCGCGCAATGCCTTGGGGTCCATGCCGAAGCCGTCGAGTTCGATGTCGACGAATTCGACCTTGCCGCCCATCCGGTCGACCGATGCCGCGGTGGCGAAGAAGGTGTTGACCGGTGCCAGGACCGTGCGGTCGCGCACGTCGAGCAGCTGGTAGGCGATGTCGAGGGCGGCCGTGCCGGTGCTCACCGCGACCGTCTCACCGCCGGTGAAGCGCGCCGCGACCTCCTCGAACCGGCCCACGAGCGCGCCCTGTGTGAGCATGCCGGAGGCCAGGATCTGGTCCACATTGTCCAAAACCTCGGCCCGCGCGCTCAGGTCGAAGTGGACCTTCAGCGGGGGCACCTTGGGCTTGTCCGGCTCGGCTTCGCGGAAGAACTTGGCCGGCGGCACGGCCGACCGGTCGGCCACGAGCAGCTGCGGGACGGCGGCATACAGATCCGGCAGGTCGGCGAAGCGCAGGATCCCGGGCAGCGCGAGCTTGTCGAGGTCGCGATAGGAGCCCCAGTGTCCGGTCACTGCCAGTGGCAGGTTGGTCAGCAGCGCGGTGTGCAGTGCCACCGCCGCGCCGTCACCGGCGCCGAAGAGTCCTACTCGCTCATAGGAAGAGGAAGCCCAGCGCACCGCTGCCAGCATGTCGTCGATGTGCGCGGCCAGCAGCGAACGCCCCTCCAGCAGCAGCGCCCGCTCGTCATGCGCGGCCGACAGCGACAGACTGATCGTCGAAAAGCCCTGCGCCGCAAGCGACTCCGCCAAACCGTCGGCCGAGTGCACCACGATCAGCGAGCGCCCACCTTCGCGCAGCGTCCACTGTGGAGCATCCACAATGGACGGCTGGGCGAGCCGCTGCAACACGGCTCGCAAGTCCACCCGCAAATCCGCCATCACACTCTCTCCAATGCGGCCCAGGCCGAGGCGACCATTTCCTTCAAGTCACGGCGCGCCGCCCACCCGAGCTCCTCGGCGATCCGGTCGACCGACGCGATGACCGTCGCCGGGTCGCCGGGGCGGCGCGCGACGATCTCATATGGCACGTCCTCGCCCGTCACCTCACGGAACGCGGCGAGCACCTCGAGCACCGAATAGCCGCGCCCGGTCCCGACATTCAGCACGGCCGCCGCCGGGCCCTTCTCCAACCGCTGGACCGCCGCGACGTGCGCGTCGGCGAGGTCGGCGACGTGGATGTAGTCGCGCACGCCCGTGCCGTCGGGGGTGTCGAAGTCGCCGCCGGTCACCACGGCCGGCCGGCGCTCGGCGAACGCGCGGAAGATGAGCGGGAAGAGGTTGGACGCCCCACGGTCGGCCAGCCCCCGGCTGTCCGCGCCCACCGCGTTGAAGTAGCGCAGCGACAGCCAGCTCAGGCCGTGCGCGTCGCCGACGGCCCGGATCACCTGTTCGCTCACGAGCTTGCTGTGCCCGTATGGACTGATCGGCGTCGCCGGATCGTCCTCGCGCACGACGGCCCGCGCCGGCACGCCGTAGACGGCCGCGGTGCTCGAATACACCAACCGCCCGACACCCGCCTCCTGCATGGCCTTCAGCAGCGAGGTCGTGCCGCCGACGATCTCGCGGTAGTAGAGCAGCGGGTCGGCCATCGACTCGGGCACCGACTTCTTCGCCGCGAAGTGGATGACGCCGGTGACGCCGAACTCTCGCAGCGCGACCGCCACCGCGTCCGTGTCGAGCACAGACGCGTTGACCAACGGCACGCCCAGTGGCACCCGATGCCCGAGCCCCGTCGACAGGTCGTCGAGCACCACGATCGACCGGCCCGCGGCGCAAAGCCGCGCGACCGTGTGCCCGCCGATGTATCCCGCACCGCCGGTTACCAACCACACGCCAGCCTCAGCCATTGCGCTCCAGCACCTGTTGGTATATCTCCACGATCCGCCGTGCCACCTCGTCGTTGTCGAGCCAGCGGCACGCCTCGCGCCCGTTGGAGCGCGTGCCCGCCGCGAGCACGTCGGCCGTCCGGTCGGCCAGCAAGCGGATCAGTTTAGCCCGAGCGTCGTCCGTGCCCCAAGGCTCCGGGAAGTCGACCACTTCGGACGGTGTGATGGCGCTGAGCAGCTTCGCCGCGTCGCCGACCGCCACCGACACGACCGGCAGGCCCATCGCGGCCGCCTCTTTGATCACGCTTGGCGACCCCTCGCTGCCCTTGCGGGAGGTGAACAGCAGCACGTCGGCGGCGTCGAACTTGCGCGGCACCTGCGCGCGCGGCGTGGTCGGGTCGGCCAGGATCAGCTCGCGGACCGCGAGTCCCCGCTCGCGCAGCTCTTTCATGACGTCGGTGAAGACGTCGTATCCCTTGACCCAGTTGTCCGGAGCCCCGCCGAACAGCACCACATTGGCAGAGGACGGTTCCCGTGGGCCGGGCTTGAACAGGGTGTAGTCGACGCCGTCGGCGATGACGTGCCCCTCGTCGTCGCCCGCGCCGGCGCGCAGATTTTCCGAGACGTAGATGCGCGCGGCCACGCCCTTCATGCCGAGCTTGGTCATCGAGCGCTGCCACGGGACGTTGACGTCGCTGCCGTACAGCGAAAGGACCTTCGGCCGCTGGACGAACAGCGAGGCGAGCCCGGTCATGCCGTAGTGCACGTGGATCAGGTCGTAGCCGCCCGACTTGCGCCGGACACGCTGTGCCGCAAGGAAATAGTCGGCCTTGCCGTGATGCTGCGCCACGACCTCGACGTCGCAGGCGACGCCGATCCGCCGTAGCGCCTCGACCTGCTCCTTGACGAAGATGCCGCGAAAGCTGTCCCCAACCGGCCAGATGTTGGTGACATGCAGGACTTTCATGCGAAGAACCCTCGCACGGCCTCGACAACCCGGTCGAGCTGCTCCTCGGTGAGCTCCGGGTAGATGGGCAGGGACAGGCACTCCTTGGCGTAGGCCTCGCCGATCGGGAAGTCGCCGGGCTTGTGGCCGAGGAAGGCGTATGCCGGCTGCAGGTGCAGCGGGATCGGGTAGTGGACCCCGGCCGCGACGCCCTGCTCGGCGAGGTGGGCCAGCAGCGCGTCGCGCGAGTGCGAGCGCACCACATAGTGGTGGAAGACCGACACCTGGTTGGGTGTCACGGGCGGCAGTAACAGGTCACCGACGCCGCGCAGCTTCTCGCTGTATCGCGCCGCGAGCGAGCGCCGGGCCGTGTTGCCCGCGTCCAAAATGGACAGTTTGACCCTGAGGATCGCCGCTTGCAGCGTGTCCAGCCGGTGCGCGTAGCCGATCTCCGTGTGCTCGTATTTGGTGGTGCGCCCGTGGTCGCGCAGCATGCGCACCTTGGCCGCGAACTCGTCGTCGTTGGTGGTGATGCCGCCCGCGTCGCCGAAGGCGCCCAGGTTTTTGCCCGGGAAGAACGAAAAACAACCCGCTATGCCGTACCCGCCGGCGCGCACCACGGTCCCGTCCGTCTTGACGATCTCGGCGCCCTGGGCCTGCGCCGCGTCCTCGATCACCGGCACGCCGGCGTCGGCCGCGATCGCCGCGATGGACTCCATGTCGACCGGACGCCCGTGGATGTGCACCGGCAGCACCGCAGACACGCCGTCGATGACCTGCTTGAGCTCGGCCGGGTCCATGTTGCCGGTCTCCGGGTCGACGTCGACGAACCGCGGCTTGGCGCCTAGCCAGCTCACCGGCTCGGCCGTCGCGATGAACGTGTGCACCGGCACGGCCACCTCGTCGCCCGGCCCGATCCCGAGCGCGGCGAGGCACAGGTGCAGCGCGGCCGTGCCCGAACCCACGCCGATCGAGTGCTTCGTGCGGCAGAACTCGGCGTATGCCGCGTCGAACTCCTTGACCTCCTGGCCCTGGATGAAGCGCGTGTTGTCGATCACCGCCTGCATCGCGGCGTCGATCTCGTCCTTCTGCCGCGCATAGGCGGCCTTCAGGTCGACCAACGGAATCTTGGACATCACGGCTCCCTTATCTACCAGGTACGACGACGGTAGTCACGATTTTGGTCTTCACGACGTGGTCGGCCGGCACCGACCGCACGATGGTCGCGCCCGAGGCCACCTGCACCCGGTCGCCGAGCTCCACGCCCGGCTCGATGTGGATGCCCGTGCCGAGGCGCACCTGGTCGCCGAGCTTGACCCGGGACGAGGTCATGCAGCCGGGCCCGGTGGACGAGTCGTTGGCCACGACGTTGTGGTGGTCGAACGAGTTGTACGCCGAGAAGAAGTTGTTGTTGCCGATCTGGGTGGCCGTGCCGATGTGGCAGAAGGCGCAGATGACGTTGCCCTCGCCCAGCTCCACGTTGGTCGCGATCTTTGCCGTGCGGTCGATGGCGTTGGCCATCGGGATGCCCGCCTCCTCGCACAGGAGCCGGAACTTGCGCCGCGCGGCCACCGACGTGCTGATCGCGACCACCACCGCGTCGAACCAGCCGTGCTCATACAGCTCTGAAAGGCGGTCCGGGCCACCGACCACGGGCACGTCGTCGATCAGCGAACCCCACTTGCCACGCTGCTCATCGACGATGGCGACGGCGGTCTGCTCCGGCCGGTCGGCGAAGATGTCGATCACCTGGGTGGCGCCCCGCCCGGCCCCGATGATCAGGATCCGCTGCACCCCCTCGGGCGCGGTCAGCGGCGACGGCATGTCCTTGTAGTCGGGCTCCACGAAGGCCGCGGCCTCGACGTCCTTGACGGTAATGAGGCGAGAGCCATCGAAGGATGACAAATCGACCCCGAGCTCTTCTGCGCGCTTGATAGCCTTCACGCTGGCGCGCACCGGCGACGCCGCGGCCGCTTCCCTTTCCGCTTCAAGGGTCGTGCGATAGGCCGTCAGCGAGTCGACGTCTTCGAACAGCAGGGCGATCGGCGCCGTGAGCGACACCTCGTCCTTGACCGCTCCCATCTGGAGGATGAAGCCGCTGTCGGGCGCGCTCACCTCCAGCACGGCCTTGCTCGTCTCCACCTCGACCAGGTCGGCGCCCGCCTCGACCCACTGTCCATTGTCGACAAACCAGGCGGTGACGATGCCCTGCTCACTGTTGACGTCGGGCGTCGGGATCAGCACGGGCTTCACTTGGCCGCCTCCCGGATCGCGAACTCGATCTGGGTCGTGCCCACGAGCATCCGGCTCTCCTTGGTCTTCGACGACGGGATGACTGTGCGCGCGCTCGCCACCACACCGACCGGGCGGCGCAGCCGGCCGAACATGCGCTCCGACATGACCGCCGCGATCTCGGTGCCCCACGACCAACCGGCCGTGCCCTCCTCGACGGTCACGAGACTAGTTGTCACGCCAACGGAACGCTCGATCGGCCCATAGTCCAATGGGGACAGATCCAGCGGCACGAGCAGCTCGACGAAGATCTCCTCCTCGATCGCGAGCTGCTCCACCACCTGGGCCGCGAGCACGGCCTGATAGCCATAGGCCAGAACCGTTGCGGTGCAATCCTCGCGGGGCACGGCCGACAGGCACACCGTGGTGCCGTCCTCGACCGCGATCAGACCGGGCGGACGCCCGAAGTTTTGCGGGTAAAGCAATTTGTGCTCGACGAACAGGGCCGGGGTGGTCTGCCCGAGCAGGTCGCGCAGCACGGCACGCGGATCGTGGTAGAGCGACGCGGCCAGCACGCGCAGGTGTGGTATCCCCAAAAAGTGTTTCTCAAGGCTTTGGGAGTGGGTCGGGCCGTAGCCGCGGTGCCCGCCCGACGGGACCCGGAAGATCACCGGACAGCTGGCCTTGCCGTTATACATCGCCTCGTATTTGGTGATGTGATTGACGATCTGGTCGTAGCACAGGGTGATGAAGTCGCCGAACATCACCTCGGCGATCGGGCGCATGCCCGCGAGCGCGAGGCCCGCCGAGACACCGGCGATCGCGCCCTCGCTGATCGGCGTGGTGCGCACCCGCTGCGGGAAGTCGGTGGACAGGCCGCGCGTCACCTTGAACGCGCCACCGTAGGGGTCGAGGATGTCCTCGCCGATGAGCACTACCCGCTCGTCGGTCTCGAGGCATTCGCGCAGTGCGGCGTTGAGCTCCTTGGCGAAGATCACGGCAGTGCCCTCGCCGTCGCCACGACGCCAGCGATTTCGGCGTCCACTTCGGAGTCGACCCGGCGCCAGTCCTCTTCGGACAGCCGCGCCCGCTGGATCACCAGCGGCTCGGTCTGCCAGCGGATCGCGACCTCGGCCTCCGGCCGGTGATCGTCGCTTTTGGAGTGATGGCACAGCCGGTAGGTGTTGACGATCAACGCTCGCGGGCTGCCGCTGGCTCGCACGGTCTCAACTTCCTTCTGCGCCAAGCGATCGATCTCCAGCACATCGGTGGTCGTGGTCTGCGTCACCGGGATGCCGAACGCCTCGAACCGCGCGGCCATGCTGCCGGCCGTGTTCAGCGACACGGGTGTGCTCTGCGCCCACTCGTTGTTTTCCAGCACGATCAGCAGCGGGACCTGCCACAGGGACGCGATGTTGAGCGTCTCGTAGACCGCGCCCTCGCCAAGCGTGCCGTCGCCGATGAACACCACGCTGACCGAGTCTTGCCCGCGCAGCTTCATCGCGAGCGCGATCCCGGCCGCGGTCGGCACGATGCCGCCCTGCACACCGTTGGACATGAAGCCCGGCGCGCAGATGTGCTGGCTGCCGCCGATGCCCGCGCACACGCCCGCCTCCTTGCCCATGATCTCGGCCATGAGCCCCAGCGCGTCGCCAGTGTGGGCCAGATAGTGGCCGTGGCAGCGGTGGTTGCTGAAGATGTGGTCGCCCTCGCGCAGGTGCTCGATCACGCCGACGGCGTCGGCCTCCTGGCCGATGCAGGCATGGGTCGTCCCGTTGAGCACACCCTCGTCGAACAGGTCGAGCAGGGTCTCCTCGAACCGCCTGATGAACCTCATCCGGCGGTAGAGGCGCAAATCGCGCGACTCGTCGGTGTGCACAGCGGCAATCATGCCCCATGCACTTTCGGAACTTCGACCTGCGCTCCCCCATTTTTCAAGGACTCATCCACCGCTTCCAATACGGCCACGGTGCGCACGCCGTTCCAGCCATCGACCACAGGGCGCGCGCCCGAGTCGACGCACTCGATGAAGTGGCGCAGCTCGGTCGACAGCGGCTCGACCATGGGTAGGCTCGGCACGTGCATCGCGCCGTCGCGCAGCCGGTATTGATAGGCGCCGTAGGCGTCGGCGTCGAGCCGGTCCGCGCCCTTGTCAAAGATCTTGAGCCGTGCGTCGGCGTCCATGTCGTCGTAGACCAGCATCTTCTTGCTGCCGACGACCGTGGTGCGCCGGGTCTTCGACGGGTCGAGCCAGCTCACGTGCATGTGGGCCAGCACGCCGCCCGGGTAGCCGGCAGTGACGAACATGACATCCTCGACGCGCTCGTTGAGGTAGCGTGCGCCGCGCGACGACACCCACTCGGGCGACGCGCCCAGCAGGTAGTTGGCGATCGACACGTCGTGCGGCCCGATCGACCAGAAGGCGTTGATGTCGCTCTGGATCCGGCCCAGGTTGAGCCGCTGCGAGTGCAGGTAGAGTAGGTCGCCGATGTCGCCCGCGTCGAGGATCTCCTTCATGGCGCGCACGGCCGGATTGAACTCGAAGGTGTGGCCGACCATCAGCACCAAGCCCCGCGCGTCGGCCAGCCGAGCGACCTCGATGGCGTCGCGGGTCGCCAGCGCGAGCGGCTTCTCCACGAACACGTTCTTACCCGCTTCGAGCGCTCGCATAGCCAGCGGCGCGTGCGAAGCTGCCGGGGTGGCGATAATCACCGACTCGACTCCCGCAAGGGCGGCGTCGAGGTCGTCGGTGACGGTCACGTGCGGATACAGCGCGGCCGCCTTTTCCCTGCGCTCGGGCGACAGGTCGACCAGGTAACGGAAGCGCGGCCCGGCCAGGGCCCCGAGGTTGCGGGCCAGGTTGGGCCCCCAGTATCCGAAGCCGATCTGAGCGAAGCTCATGCTTTCACCGCGTCCTTCCGCACCCAAGCAAAACCCAGCACCGCGAACATCAATGGCGGCCACAGCGGATCTTCCAGCGACGACGACCACGCGGCGATCACCAGCCCGAACACCAGCGCCGCCACCGCCCACAGGAAGATCGCGCGATCACGTGGCGGGCCTGCCCGCCGCCACGCGGCCCCGATCAGCGGCGCGCCGACCAGGTACATCCAGACAAGATACGCGATGAGCCCGACCGCTCCGGCCTCCACCAGAAGGTGCAGCCAGAAGACATCCACCGAGGTCGCCTCAAACTTGGACATATGGAAACCCAGCTCGCCCAGCACTTCGACAAATCGCGGATCCATGTTCCAGTTGGGGTCGTTCTTGACCGCGACGATCCCGCCGAACTGCCCGATGCCGTAGCCGAGGATGGGCTCGTGCTCGAACAGCTTCAGCCCCTGCTTGATGAACAGGACCCGGACCTCGCCGTCGGTCTCCTCGCAGGTGGGGTCGAATGCGCAGGGATCGCGGTGGTCGACGTCGACGCCGATCGCACGGAACAGGCCCTCGAAGCGGATCATCAGCTGGGCCCGGTTGTCCGGGTCGAGCGCGACCGGCAGCGCGCTGAGCGCGCCGATGGCCACGACCGCGGCGGCCATGCGCTTCCAGTGGGCACGGTTGAGCACCGCGATCAGCACGGCGCCGGCGAGGGCCGCGAGCGTGGACTGGCGCGACTGCGCGATCCCCAGCACAAACGCCAGCAACAGGAACGCCGCCCACCAGCGCTTGGCGACCCTGTCCGCGACGGCGATCCAGGCCGTCAGCCCGAGGAGGACGAAGCCGATGACGTGGCCCAGGTCGTTGGGATGCTCGAGAAGGCCCTGCGCCCTGCCTTCCGTGGCCCACTGCAGATTGACCCAGCCTAGAGCTTTATATGAGGGGGTACCGGCGAAAAGCTGCACGATCGCGAGGACGCAACTGATCGCGACCAGGACGCCCACCGCCCACGCGAACGGCTTGACCCGGCCCCAATCGGGGCGGACCGCCCGTACCGCATAGAAAACGATGACGCCCCGGAAATACACGAACAGCGCGTCGAAGATCAGGCCCGTGCCCGACCCACCGAAGATGCCCGCGAGGACCATGACCACGCCCAGCACGACGAGCGCTATGTCCGCCTTCGCGGTAAATGCTCCCCATCTTTTCCCAAGGGTGATCTTCACTATCGTCAGCACGAACAGCGCGACGTAGAGCGCGATCTTGAGTGTTTTGGGCGCTTGCGCCTCGATCAGCTTCCCGTTGGCGCCGATGTCGCCGAAGATCGTCACGAGCCAGCCCTCGAGCAGGACCTCGACGAGCAGCACACCGATCAGGCCCAATATCGCCAGGTCCAGCAATCCCTTCGCGGGTCCCTCAGCGGGAGCCTCCACCTGCTGCGGACTGGCCAGCGTCACGCCCACGATCCTCCCATTCCACGGGGATCGCCCTGCGCGGAGGTCCCCCAAGATCTGCGCCAATTCGGAGATATGCTCCCCGAGATCATCGGCGGCTTGCCAGGATCGCCCGTAGGTCGCGGTGGAGCACGAGCACCCCAAGTCCGGCCGCGACGCAGGCGGCGATGGCGTCGACGCCCCACGACTCGGTCGCGCGGTCGAGCAGCACCGCGACCACGACCGCTCCAATCACGACGGTCAGCGCACGCGAGATCGGGCCGAGCCAGGCCAGTTCGTGCCGGCGCGCGACCGCGACCAGCGGCCCGCTCGCGCTGACCGCGGCCGCCAGCAGGTAGGCCACCGCGAGCCCGATCTCGCCGAGCGTGAGCCCGAGCGGGATCGCGGTGAGCACGCCGGTGAGGCCGCCCAGCACGGACGACGTGACCGGGATGCGCACCTCCCGCGCCGAGCCGCTGGACAGCGCGTTGACCGCGGCCACCTGCGTGACCATGAAGAACGTGGCCGCGAGCAGGATCTGCAGCACGATCGCGTCGCCCACCCGCGCCGAGCCGAACACGATGACCAGGATCTGGCGCGCGAACAGCACACCGGCCGCGAAGACCGGCGCCAGCACCACGAACAGCCCGCGCGTGGTGAGGTCGGCCTGCTTGCGCACGGATCCGATGTCGCCCGCGCCGTGCGCGTTGGCCATCGCCGGGAACAGGGCCATGCCGAGCGCGCGGGGCAGGAAGTACAGCGGGGCGACCAGGCCGACGGCGGTGGCGAATGCGCCGATGTCGACCCGCAGCACGCCCGCCAGCATGGGCAGCGCCTGCAGCAGACCGGCGCTGGCGAGCCCGCCCACACTGGCCAGGCCCACATACTCCACCATCTCGCGCATCGGGAGCTCCTTGCGCGGGCCGTTGCGCCGCAACAGGACCCATGCGCCGAGGATGAGCACGCTGTAGCCGAGGGCGAGCGGCATCAGGTAGGTGGTCCAGCCCAGCGACACGACCGCCACGGTGGACCCGATCGCGATCACGGCCCCGGCGAGCTCGAGCCGCGTGTAGGGCAGCACCCGGTGGAACCCGTAGAACGCCGACTTCTCGATGCTGTACACCGAGAACGCGAACGTGAGCAGCCCCACGGACAGGCCGTTTCCGAAGGACATGCCGTAGTACGCCGACAGTCCAATCCCGACAATCACGCCCAGCACGCCCGAAACGGCGTAACCCACGCGGCTCAACAGTCGATAGACCGCGCGGGCCGCGTCGGGGTCGCCCTTGCCTTCCTGGTAGGCGATGAACTTCGACGCCGCGCTGGCCAGACCGCCCGGCAGGAACAGGCCCACCGTCATGGTCGCGCTGATCGCCAGGCCCACCATGTCGAACGTCGCGTCGGTGACGTTGCGCCGCACCAGGGCCAGGTGCACCAGGCGGGTCACGCCCAGCGCCGCGATGGCCACCATGGTCAGCAGGCTCGACCTGATGACCGATGCGGAGCGGGACACTGCGACCCCTGTGACCTGAGTCTTAGTCACGCCGGCGAGCCGCCATGCGGTCGATCACGTCGTAGTAGTGCTGCCGCTGATGCCGCCAGGTGCGCCCGACCATGATCTCGCGCGCCCGCTCGGCCTGCAGCCGCGCCTTCTCCGGGTCGCGGATCATGGTGAGCATGGCCTCGCGCAGGTTGGCCGGGCTGGCCGGATCGACGTAGGTCACGGCGTCGTCGGGGAAGTAGCGCTCGATGGTCGCGTTGCGGAACGTGATCACCGGGATGCCCATGACCGCGTACTCCATGAGCTTGTTGGGCAGCACGTTGGCCGTCCACGGATCGATCTGGCTGGCCAGCACGCCGATGTGCATCTGGTCCAGTTCCTTGGTCATCTCGTCGATCGGGATCAGCCGGTCGGGCAGCCGCACCGCGTCGCCAAGGCCCAGCTCGGCCACGCGCTCCCGCAGCGGGGTCAGGCCGTCGCCGCTGCCCCACACCCGCAGCTTGGCGCCGGGCACGTCGCTACGGACCGCCGCGAGCGCCTCGGCGACCTGCACCAGCCCGTGCCGTGCGGCGATCAGCCCGTGGTAGCCGAACACGACCTCGCCGGCCGGCTCCCACCCCTTCCACGGACGCGCGGTGAACAGGCGGTCGTCGGGGCAGTTCATCACCGTCGTCACGGGGGTGCGGGTCATCGTGCGCAGCATGTCGGTGTAGCGGTCGTGCGGGGTGAGCACCTCGTCGGCGAACCGGAACGACGCCCGCTCACTGAAGCGGATCGCCGACATGAGCGCGCGCTTGCTCTCGAACTTGGCCGAGAACAGCTCGGAGGTCAGGTCGTGCACGTCGAGCAGCACCGGGATGCGCAGGGCGCGCTGGACGGCGGCGGCGAACACGAGCGCCTCGGGCATCGAGTGGGCCTGCACGACGTCGAACCGGCGCGCCCACCGGGCCATCTGGGCGGCGGCGCGGGCCGTGAACCCGCCGTAGAGTTTGATGTAGTTGAGGCTTGATTCGCCCCGGTATTTCCGGGTGGGCAGGTGGACCACGTTTACGCCCTCGACGACATCGATCTCCGGGCGGCCCGCCGTGTGCAGGGCCACGACCGTGACCTCGTCGCCACGCTCGACCAGTGCCTCCGCCTGCCGCCGGACTCGCGCGTCGGACTCGTACTCGCTGATCACGAGCATGCCCACGCGTACCGGCCGGCGTTTCGTCGCCTCCACGCTGGAGAGCTTAACTGCACCGATACACCGGACCACCAGGCTGGCACGGCGACCGGTGGCATTTTACGGTGATCTCCGGTGAGATAGTGACCGTGGACCGAAAAATGTTCATGAGAGACGTCTATGCCGACTACTGGCTGCAGGCTCGGGACAAAAAATACGGTTTTATGCAGTACGACCGGCGCCTGTGCGAGCTGATCGGCGACGAGGTCAAGCCCGAGGCACGCCTGCTGGAGGTCGCCATCGGCACCGGCTACCCGATCGCGGGCTTCCTGTCCCGCGCCGGTTATGAGGTGCACGGCATCGATATCTCGCCGTCGCTGATCGAGCGGTGCCGCGAGCTGCATCCCGAGATCGACGCGTCGGTGGGCGACGCCGAGCACCTCGACTTCGACGACGGCTCGTTCGACTGCGTCTACTGTTTCCACTCGACGTGGTATTTCCCCCACCTGACCACGGTCATCGACGAGATGCTGCGCGTGACCCGCGACGGCGGGACGATCCTGTTCGACATCCAAAACAGCTACCATCCCGCGATCGCCGCCGACTACGACCGGCGGCTGCACCAGATCCGGCCCGGGCTGCTCCCACGCCTCTCGCTGCACGCGCGCAACGTCGCCAAGGTCGTGCTGCGCCGGGGCAACCCCAACTGGCACGCGCTCAACTACGAGGTGCCCACCGCGCCGCAGGCCGTGATCGAGCACCTGCGGCAGTCGAAGATAACGGAGTTTTTCATGCTGGGCCGCGAGGAGTCAGACCAGTCATTGGTGCGCCTCGACGGTCCGGGCTCCTTCCCGGAGTACGCACGCCTGGTGTTCGTGGTGCGGAAGTGACGCCTTGAGATTCGGCAAGTCGTCCGACACCCGGGACGATCACGTCCTGGAGATCTCC
>JBIOYB010000292.1:0-56729 GCA_044869915.1 Allorhizocola sp. | reverse complement strand
TACCCGGGGATAAACGAGATCGATAGCGACGAAGGAAGCCCACCCGGCACACTCAGAGCACGAATCTGCGCAGCATTGCAGCGCTTTGCAGGGATGAACCCGCAGGCTAAGATTCGCACTTACTCGGCAATGCCTACGGTTAGCATTGTTCGCCGCGATGACCAGATGATAATGACGCACTACCTTCGATATCTGACCGGAGGAAACTCGCCGAGTTGGGAATTGAAGCGCCAATCAGGCAAGACATTTGATCGTTACGTCAAGCATTTCCAAGGTGCCTGGCGCGATGCAAAGGAGTGGCCAACCGATGAGTATGCGCGACGCCGAGCTAGTCACAACAACGGTCCTGCTCGACAGACCTAAGCGCTTCGTGTGCGAGATCTTGAGAATGCCCGATGGCAACGAGATTGATTGGTACTACGCTGATACGCCAGAGAGCGTTATGGTCGTGCCGGTCACTAACGCTGGTGACGTTGTCCTCGTTCAGCAATATCGGCACAACCTCAAGATGGACACGCTGGAATTGCCGGCCGGAACGGCAGGCAGCAAAGAATCACTGGAGACTGCCGCGCTTCGCGAGCTGGTTGAGGAGACGGGCCATACTCTTGATGATCCTTCGATCTTGCAGTTTCTAGGCAAGTTTTACGCGCTGCCATCTGAGACAAATAAGTACGTCAATATTTTTTTGGCTACGCCGGTAAGTGCTACGCATCATGCTGAATGGGATACAGAGATTGAGAAGTACTTTGATATGGGCGTGGTTGTGATGCCCTTTGAGAAGGCGATCGAATCCATCGGCGTGACCATCCAGGGCATTGAGACTGCGGGCGCTCTGATGCTTGCGAAGGCACGCCTCGCCTCATAGAACAACTGTTTACGCCCTGGGAGGTTCGGCGGTGCGGTCATCGCCTGGCGGACCGCTCGGCGAGGAACACCGGCCGGACCACATGGTCCGGCTGGCTGGCGACGACGGTCATGCGGTTGCGGTGGCATGTTCGGGCGATGGGATGGACGTGCGCCTCTGGGACGGGTGAGCAAGGATGCGCGACAATCGTCAACTAAGGTGATGTTTGCGTTCTAAACGGCTGAGCATGTGCCTAATGCAGCATTGCAGGCGCGGTATTGACTGTCATGCATCAAATGCGAGCGAGATCCCAGGCCCTGGCGCTGGACCGGCGTGCTTGACCTCGGTTTGACTGTGCGGCACCCCTAACGGTCGTGGTTGCAGGACGCGGCGCAGGAGGCGTTTGTCCGGGCCTGGCAGCGCTGGGCCGCAGTGTCGACATATGTCGATCCCGAAGCCTGGGTGCGCCTGGTCGCCTGCCGCATCGCCACGAGCCGGTGGCGGAGCACACGGCGGGGCGTGTCCGCCTTGCGGCTCCTGCACGCGGGGCAGCCACGGGCGGAGCCCCCGCCCGCCGGCACCCGGATCGACGTGATCGCAGCGCTGCGCGCGCTGCCGGCCGCCCAGCGATTGGTGATCGTGCTGCACTGCCTGGCCGACATGCCGCTGGTGGAGATCGCGCAGCAGACCGACACGCCCGTGGGCACGATCAAGGCTCGGCTGTCGCGGGGGCGCAAGGCGCTGGCCCAGCGGTTGGGCCTGGACGGCATCACCGAACAGGAGGACGCACATGCGTGATCAGTTTGAGGAGGCGCTACACGTGGCAACGGACAACCTGCAAGTGCCGTGGGAGAAGCCGGATGAGCTGCGCCGCAGGGCGAGCCGGCGGCGCAAATGGCTGCTCGCCTCTGCCGCGCTGCTTTCCGTGTTGGCGCTGGCGGCGGCAGGCCGGTTCACCTTGGTGTATGTGGTGGGTCAGCCAGACCCCTTGCCGCACTGCTCCGAAGAGGGCCTGATGCTGCCGGAAAGCGAGGCGGAGGTGGTGGTGGCCGTCTACAACGCGACCGTGCGAGTGGGCCTGGCCGAGGAGGTGGCCACGCAGCTGCGCAACCGCAGGTTCCAGGTCACCACGGTCGGGCAGACGACGGAGCAGTTGTCCGATGACGCGGTCGCGGCGATCCGGTATGGGCCCCTCGACGCCGGCAAGGCGCACATCCTGCGCGCCTATCTGCGTGACCAAGCGGTGGACGATTTTGACCGCATGCGCAGCGACGGCACGGTGGACCTCATCCTGGGCCCGAGGTTTGTGGACCTGGCGACGCCCAACGAGATGCGCCAGCAAGTGGCCAGGATGGGCCGGCCCGAGGTGCCGTGCTGACCGGCGTGCCCGGCGCCTGCCTCGTGCTTCAGCGTGCGTCCTGATCGCGCTCCTGCCATGCTTGGAAAGCCTGATGCAAACCGTCTCGCGCCGCCGCGTCGATCTCGGGCGCGACCGGCACTGAGAGCAGGTGTGCCATGGTGTCGCGCATGTGTGACACGAAGATCCGGCCCTCCGGAGTCAGGTGCCGCTCGCCCTCTAGGGTGCGCAGCGCGTTGTCGACCTGAGCGCGGCGCTCGGCGAAGTGACGCTCCGATAGGGATCCGCGCCCGGCCTGGTGCAGACAACGCCAATAGTCGGTGACCGCGAGGAATGCATATGCTCCCTGCAGCAGGCCTTCAAACGGTCTCGGCTCCGCCTTCCACGGCGCGAAATAGCGACCCGAGACCGTCGTGTCGTACAGCGCGAGCAGGCCGAGCAGGCAGCTCAGTTTGGAATGTTGAAACTCGTGCACCAGTGTGGCGCCGAGCTGCTCGGCATCCTTTGGCAGGCTGAGGCCGATGGCGCCGAACGCCTCGACGGATGTCACGCTGACCCGGCGCCCGTCCTGCTGCCCGGCAAGTGGCACCAATGATCGAAGCCCACCGGCCAGCTCCTTGGCTCTGGCGGGCGCGTGGGCGGCCAGCACCTGCCAGGCGGCCTGCGTGAGCGCCGCGAACCGGGCGGAGTCCTCAGCGGACAGTCGCGGGACGATGGGCTTGCCGAAGCAGTCGCGATAGTAGTCGAGATCGTCCAGGAGGAGCGTGGTCGTGGCGTCCGTTGCCCCGACGGAGATGGTGCGGATCGGCAGCCAGTCGGCGGTCTCCTGGCTGGTGTCAGGCGGTGGCAGGACCGAGATGCCTCGGGCCGACAGCGTCAGCCGTCCCTTGCTCACGGTGGCGAGGACCTCCGCGTGGTCTGGGATGTCGAGGCGGGCGGCGCCGAGCGTCGGCAGCAACACCATGCCGCCTCGGGCGTAGAGCGCGAGGTCGGCGTCGAAGCCCGCCCGCATGGCCGCCACAACCGCGATCGCGTTGAGGTAGGAAGCCTCGACATGCAGCGGTGGGCCGGATCGGACGGTCTCACGCAGGCGCCGGACGCAGTGGCTTGCCCATGAGCCGACGCAGGGTGCGGCGAGCAGCTCGTTGGCGACGTCTGTCGCGCTTTGCTGAGCTTGGCTGATCAGCCTTATCGCCGGCGCCCACCGCTGCGGGTCGTCCTGCCAGGTGCGCGTGATGTAACTGATCAATTGCAGGTGCCTGCTCAACTGGCCGACGCGCAGGAGCGAGAGTGCGTCGCCATCGGCCGGCTGCGAGGCCAGCCGGGTCAGAAGCGCGTCCGTGATATGTATAGTCTTCAATCGAATGTCCCCTCCGGCGCCGGTCGGCAACGCTCGAATAGGAGGCCACAGGCGGCAAATGTCCATCCGGTGGCGCCCTCGATGAAGGATAACGATTCTGACGCCACTAAATGCGACTCATCCAGATGAGACTCGGTCTGATTTTCTCGGCCTCCTCGCGGATCAGCTCTATACATTGCAGCAGCGCCGGATGTCTCGAGGCGTTTAACTCGGACAATGTCATATGCGACACGTCGACGATCAATGAGTCACGTGACTCACCTTCGTTCTCGGACAACTCATCTCCTCGTCGGGAATGGATCAACGCGGTGCGAGGCCGGACACAAATCAATAGGGCAGCGGGTCGATCTCGATGTCGATTCTAGCCCTCGCCCGCGCCGCCAAAGCATGCGGATGCCCGTCGCCGACCAGTTCCCTGAGCCGTTGCAGGGTAGGGGTTTCCAGCGCGCGTGCGGCATCATGGCGGCCCGCCGCGTGCAGATCGATCGCGTGGTTGGCCGCGCTCGCCAACGTGTATGGGTCATCGGGCCCGCGCACGGCGCGAGTGCGCTCCAGCGTGACCGCGGAAAGATCGAGCGCCGCGGCGTGCTCACCCGCGAGATGGAGATCATGTGCGAGGTTGTTGCTCGCCAGGAGTGTCGAAGGATGCTTTTCGCCCAGCCGGTCGGCGAAGGCGGCCACGGCCAGCTCATCAAGCCGGCGTGCCTCCCGCAATTGCCCGGTCTGGCGCAGCGCGATCGCCAGATTGGCCGCGCAGGCAAGCGTCAGCGGGTTGGTGTGACCCAGCATTTCACGATAGCGGTCAAGCAGTTCTCGTGCCCGATCCGCCGCTTCCCGCGTCCGGCCGAGCAAGCGCATGGTGTTGCACAGGCTCATGGTCGCGCCCAGGGTCTGCTCATGGCCGGGGCCCAAGCGCTCGTGCGACCGCCTGACATTGGTCTCGGCGCAAACGTATGACCCTTTGAGGTCGCCGATGCGGCGCAACAGGACACCAAGACATCGGTATGCCGCGAGCAGATGGGGATGCTCTGGCCCGAAGATGCGTTCGTATCCATCGATGGCATGCCGCAGTGCCGTCTTTGCCTCCGCGTACCGGCCGCCCTCGAGGTAGTCGCAGCCAAGGCTGGCGTATGACGAGAGCGTGAACGGATCCGTTTCGCCGTAGACGCGCCGGAAGCTGGCGAGGGTTCGCTCGTTCAATTCGGTCGCCTCACGGAACCTGCCGGCAAGGTTGAGATCCGTGGCCCTGTTGTTGGCCGCGTGCAAAGTCCTGATGTCGTCCTCGCCGAACACCCTCAACTCGGCGTTGTAGGTGCGCTCGCCGAGATCCCGTGCCGCCGTCAGCTCGCCGGCCAGCCGGAGGTCGGCGCCCAGGCTGTTGGCGGTCAGCAGGCTGTGCTCGTGATCCTCACCGAAGACCCTTTGCTGGCGCGCCAGCGTGTCTTCGTTCATCTCCCGGGCCTGTTCGGTGCTTCCGAGCCCGCGCAACGAGATGGCCAAGAGGCGCCCACAGATCAGGGTGTCTTCATGGTCGGGACCGAGCCGGCTGTCGGTGCGCCACCGGTGATAGGCAAGGCCGCCGAGTTCGGCGCTGTCCTTGAGAGATCCTCGCCGCTGCAGGTACCGGACGTGATCCAGAATCAGCCGGCGAATGTCGTGAGTGGACCCTTCTACGGCGCGCGAGGCCATGATGTGCGGCGAGATTCTGGCATGCCTGCTCCAGGTCTCCTGGTTGTCGGGGTCGCCGGGGTTGTACGCGGCGAGCATCTCCTGCACTCCGCGACGGTAGGCCACCGCCTGCCGTGGATCGACGCTCTCGCGCAGCACGGCCTGGACCAGGCGATGCACCTGCAGGCTGTTGGTCGAGTGGTCCACCTTGGCCAAGGCATAGCGGCCAAGCTGCCGCATGGCCCGGCCCAGCGCGATGCCGTCGGCGAAGGTCATGCGCAGCTCGACCGGCAGCGAGGGGGCGGACCTGCCCATGGGTATGAGCTCGTTGGCAATGGGCTCCGCGCCGAAGAAGGCGCACAGCTCGAGCAGCTGAAGGGAAGCGGGCGCCTCTTCTTGCAGCCGCTCGAAGGCGATCCGCCAGGTGGCCGCCACAGATTTGGGATAACTCCCCAGCGCGGCGACGTCGAGAAGCTGTTCCATCCGTTCGTCGATAAGCTCGAGATACTCGGCCACGGGCATGCCTGTCTCCGCCTGCCAGGCGGCCGCCTGGTCCAGCGCGAGCGGCAGGTCCCCGAGCTTGTCGGCGAGCCGGTCAGCGTCCCGTGTCGCGATGCCCGGTCGGCGCCGTTGCAGCAGATCAATGGATTCGAGCCGGGCGAAGACGTCGACCTCGAGGATCTGCGCGTTATCACTCCACCGCTGGTTGCGCGATGTGATCAGGATGTGGCCCGGCCCATGGAGGTCGGGCATCAGCGCTTCGACGTCCTCCGGCCGGTCGGCGTTGTCGAACACCAGGAGCCAACGGCCGTAGACCTCGCCCCGGCGCAACGTGCGCAGCACCGCCGCCACGGCCTGCGACTGATCCTCAAAGCGCGGCAGGCGTAGCTGCTCGGCGAGCTGTGCCAGGGTGGTGCGGACGATCGCGGGCTGCTCGGCCGGGATCCAAAGCACCAGATCGTAGTCGTTGGCGAAGCGATGGCAGTATTCGACGGCGAGCTGGGTCTTGCCCACGCCGCCAATGCCGTGCAGGGCCTGCGGAAGCAGGGCGATCCGTTCCGCCGACACCAGCCTGTCGCGCAGATCGCCGAGCAGCCATTCGCGGCCGGTGAAGTGCGGATTGCGCGTGGGCACGCCTTCGAAGACCGACGGAGACCGGTCGGCGTGAGCGCGGTCATCCGGCTGAGTCTTCGTGGCGCCTGTGGTCCACCGCCCAAAGTCGTTGAGCGGCTTGCAGTGGCCGAGCAAAGCCCGCACATACGCCGCCGCCGCGAGCGACGCGTGTGGATGCCACAGGTCGTTTTTCGTGTTGTTGCAGTAGTCCGCGATGCCACGAACCATGAACCACGGAACGCGGCGCAGCGTCGTCCCGGCGGCGATCCCCACGCCCTCCATCTCGATCGCGCAGACGTCGTGGCGTGCGGCGAGCTGGTCGCGGATGGCCTCGTCCCGGACCAGCTGGTCGCCGCTGGCCACGATGCCCCGGTGGATCCGTGGGAGTCCCGGGCGCCGCCCGTGGCGGGAATCATCGGGATGGGCCACCACACGATCCGCGGTGAACAGGATGTCGGTCTCGGGGCCGGGCCGGGCGAAGACGTGGGGCGGGAGCGCGGGATCGCTTTGGAGCCATTCCTCCCATGGCCGGTGCCCGGCCACCTCGCCGGCCTGCAGGACGCGATCGGCTATGACGAGGTCCACGCTGGGTCCGTCGATCCGGGCCCTTATCTCCTGGGCCCCGCCGACCGCGCGGACGTGGCCGTAATCGATGATTTCGGTGGCGACGACGATGTCTCCGAGCCGCACGTGCCGGCGCGGGTCGTCGGCCACCGGCACGCCGCCCGCTATACCGACCATCACTATCGCGCGGATCATGGGGAAGCCCGCCAGCAGATACGCGCAAGCCGCGGCGGCGGTGCGCGTGCCGTCGCGGGACAGCATGGTGAGCGCGACCAGATGCGGTTGCCCCTCACGGATGCTCGGCAGTTGCCCGATCACGTAGTGGCTCGGGTCGTGCGGCAGGCCGATCCGTTCCTGGCGGTCCAAGAGCCGGCTCATCGCCGCGTACTCGATGGGCAAGGCGGTGACGATGCCGAACCCGACCCGCGTGGAGGTGTCGCTCACGTCCGGCCTCCATGCGTGCCGGGCGGGCGAGAAAGCCCCGTTTTCCAGCAGGATGCCATCGCCGGGTCCCTACGCGTGCCACCAATAGATTTACGGTAATGACTCCGTAATGGTCGGCGACACCTGGGTGCGGCTAATCGACATCGCGTGCGAGGTCGACTTCACGACTCACATGAGTGAGTCACCTCGAAGCTCGAACTGCGTGCGGATGTGGCGGATCAGCTTCTTCAGATCCGCGCAGTAGACCGAGGGACTCACAAAACCCGTTTCCATATGGTACCGGTGGGCGTAGTGCCCGCCGCCGCATACCTTCACCAGCGAGCACTCCAGGCACGCGTCAGACAACGCGGCAAGACCGATCTGCCGGGCGACGATCCCCGGGTGCTCGAGCAGTTGGTCAAAGTCATGGGCAAGCACCGACAGGCCGGTCTCCGCCGCACCGGGATAGGCCGACTTCAAAGCGTCCGTCTGCTCGATGGCTCCGTCGGTCTCGACGACGGCCACCGCCGCGGGCGTGAGCCCGACGGACTCCACCCGGCTTTGGCCACCCATGATCAGAGAGATGATCGACTCAAACAGGCGTATGCGGGTCTCGAGTCGCGGCGCGTCGGACCAGCGGTCGAACAGGGGGATCAGCCAATCGGCGAAGCGGGTGTCACCGCCCGCGCCGGGCATCGTCCAATTTGCGTGCGGCAGAAGCACATCCATGGTCGGTGGGGAAAACTTGAGCAAGGCTTCGTAGATGGCCACGGGATTGGTGGCCGGGTCGATCGTGCACAGCAGCCCCGAATAGATCGGTCGATATTCGTTGGCGAGCAACCGCAGGCCGCGCTCCACCCCGGCGAAGCTGCCGCGACCGTCTCTGTGGCGCCGGTGCGCGTCGTTTTCCTCGGCCCCGCCGTCCAGGCTCACCCCGACGTGGATTTCGTGCTCGAGGAACAGCTCGAGCAGCCGCTTGGTCAGTAGTGTGCCGTTGGTTTGCACACTGAAGCTGACCGTCGTGCTCCGCGGGACCGCGTCCCGGACGGCCTGGACAATCGGGATCAGCCTGTGCTCTTTGGCCATCAGCGGTTCGCCGCCGTGCAGCACCACGGATATCTCGTCGAGTCGATGTGTCCGCACGTGGCGGGCGATCCGCTCGGCGGCGGCCGTCCACACCTCTTCCGGCATGAGCAACGGGCGCTCGAGCCAGGACTGATCGGCCATTTCGTACACGTAGCAGTAGGCGCAGGCGAGATTGCAGCGCTGGTAGACCTTCAGCACAAATTCGCCTATGGGTGTGGGTCGCCAACCCTTGTCGCGGAGGGTTTGCGGATCGATGGCCGCGCCCGGCCAGGGCGGGCGGGGTGGGCGAATCTGGCGCGCGGGATCGTCGTGCGTGTGAATGGGCGGCACCTCCAACGCCATTGGACGGTCGCACCCGAGGGGCCGTTCCCGATAACAACGCTGATTTCGGTCAGACGGAATCTACGCCGTCCACACGAAACTGAGCACCCCATTAAACGTTGGTAAAAATCCAAATGTATCGCAGCGGGTGTCTCATGTGGACAGCCGACCCGAGCCCGCGTCCAGCCTCCGGCCAGCGCTGCCGGACCAGCGCGCCGGCGATCCGAGCGCCGGTCCCCGCGGTTATTGCGGGCTACGGCAGGCGAGGGGTGACGCCGGCGGCGCTTGCCACAGCGGGGAAGAGGGCATAGGCCCACACGCGGTAGCCGTCGGCCGAGGGGTGGTATCGGTCGTGGCACAGCGTGTTGGGGTCGGCGCGGAACACGGCGCCCGTCTCGGCGCCCAGGTCGACGACGGCCCCGCCGGCCGCGTGCACGGCACGCACCTGCGCCCGCGCCACCCGGCGCCCGAGCCAGCCGATGATCTGGCGCAGCGGCTGCGCGATGGCGCGGGCCGCGCCCAGATCGGGGCATGCGCCCACGACGACCTCGACGCCCGCGTCGCGCAGGCGCCGGACCGCAGCGCCGAGATAGACCGCCGCGTCGGCGGGCCGGCGCAGGGCGGTGGCGTCGTTGGCCCCGATCAGGATCACGGCCACGTCGGGCCGCTCGCCCAGCAGGCACCGGGCCACCTGGGTGGCCAGGTCGGACGAGCGCGAACCGGCCACACCCACGCTGGACAGGATGACCTGCCGCCCGTCGCCCGACAGCAGCTCGGCCAGCTGGCCGCCGACCGTGTCGACGAGCCGGTCGACGCCGACGCCGAGCGCGGTCGAGTCGCCGAGCAGGACCAGGCGCAGCGGCGGGTGCTCGGGCGAGCCCACCTTGGCGCGCAGCGCGAGCCCGAGCGACGGCTTGGCGTATCTGCGGCTGCGTGCCATGACCGCTTCGGCCGTCAGCAGCGCCGCGCCGCCGACCGTGCCCGCGATGAGGGTGATCGCGGTCGCTCTGCCTATCTTGCGGGCCCACCTGTTCATGCCTGTTGCTCCGATGTCTCCAATGTGGACGGTATGTCGTAGTGCCGCACTGCGTCCCAAACGCGGCGGCGCAGCTGCGCCCACCGCCCGGCCGGACCCCGGTCGCGTCCGGCGACGCGCACGCCGCTGACCTCGGTGCCGGCGTGCCGAGCCGCCTCGACCGCAGCCTGCGACAGCGACCGTACCCGATCGGCACCCATCTGCGCTGCCTCCAGCGTTTCGGTTTTGATCTCGGGCGCACGCAGCGCCGCCACGACGGTCGGCAGGAGCACGGAGGCCGCGAGCGCGTAGCCCTCGGCCGACGGGTGATAGCGGTCGGTGCCGAACATGCGCGTGGGCTGTGCCGCGAACTTCGGGCCGAGCAGCGAACCGAGCGAGACCGTCCACCCGCCCGCCTCGACCACGGCCACGGTCTGCGCGGCCGCGAGTTGGCGGCTCCAGTTGCGCACGAGCCACCGCAGCGGCGGCTGGATCGGTTGCACCGCACCGAGATCGGGGCACGTGCCGACGATGACCTTTGCCCCTATGTGGCGCAGGCGCCGGACCGCGTCGGCCAGGTGCCGCACGGCGGCGGACTGGCCCGCGCGGTGCGTCACGTCATTGGCCCCGATGAGGATCACGGCCACGTCGGGCTTGAGGTCGAGCGCCTCCTCGACCTGATAGACGAGCCGGGCCGACACGCAGCCCGACACGGCCAGGTTGGTCAGCTGGACGGCTCGGTCGAGCCGCCGGGACAGGCCGGTCGCGATCAGCGCGCCGAGCGTGTGTCGGGCTTTGGTCACTCCGAGGCCGGCGGCGGACGAATCGCCCAAAACGGCCAGACGGAGCGGGCGGCCGCCGCGCTTGGGCCCGTAAACCCCGTCGGCGCGGGGCGGCGGCGCGACCGCGACCGGGATGGTCGCGTGGGCGATCGCCACCTGGCCGGCCAGGACCCCCACGGCCGCGACCCCGGCGGCGGCCACCGCGCTGCCGCCGTAGAACAGCAGGCGACCCCAACCGAGCCGTTCGCCTGCGGAACCTCCCGCCTTGGAGAACGAAGTATTCTCGTTAACACGGCTCATGGCACGAGGTTATCCAAACCGCATTCACAACCCCATGAAATTTCAGTGGAGGAGACATGGCTAGCACGATGCGCAGGGCGGCCGCCTTCACCGCGCTGTGGAAGGCCCTCACGTCGCGCGGCGGCGCGTCGGTGGGCGCCAGGCTGGGTGCGATGCCCAGGATGTTCTGGCACACGCTCACCGGCCGCTACGACGGGGCGGGGCGGCTCTTCCTGATCGTCGCCGGGGTGGCCTACGTGCTTTCGCCGATCGACCTGCTGCCCGAGATGTTCCTCTTGCTGCCCGGGCTGCTCGACGACGCGTTCGTCATCACGTGGGTCGCGGGCGCTCTGCTCGACGAGACCGACCGCTTCCTGCGCTGGGAGGGCGTCCGCCGCGGCGGCGTGGTGATCGACGGCGAGGTCGCATAGACGTCGCATGGACGCGTGGGCGTGCTGGGCAAGCCCCGGCGCGAGGTGTGCGTGGTCATCGACGGCGAGGTCGCATAGCGCAGAGGCGCGTGGGGCAGTCAAAGCGGAGGCGCGCTGGGCAGGTAACAAGCGAGCGCGTCGGATAAGTGACGCGTGGCGATCGACGGCGAGGCGCGTGATGCCGCGCTGGCGCATAAAACGCAAGGCGGACAAGCGCTGGGCGGATATGCCGGACATCGACGCCGTGAAGCCTGCCCGATCGGAGGGCCCTGAACGGTGCCTCAGTGTGCCGCGAGGGGGCTTAGTAATCTGGAGGCGTGCGCTACTACGAGAACGTCGTCGCGTTGATCGGCAACACCCCGCTGGTCAAGCTGCGCAACGTCACCGAGGGCAGCCGGGCGACCGTGCTGGCGAAGATCGAATATCTGAACCCGGGCGGTTCGGTCAAGGACCGGATCGCGCTGCGCATGGTCGAGGCGGCCGAGCGCGACGGCCTGCTCAAGCAGGGCGGGACCATCGTCGAGCCGACCAGCGGCAACACGGGCGTCGGCCTGGCCCTGGTCGCGCAGCTCAAGGGTTACCAGTGCGTCTTCGTGTGTCCCGACAAGGTGAGCGAGGACAAGCAAAACGTTCTCCGCGCATACGGTGCCGAGGTCGTGGTCTGCCCGACCGCGGTCGCGCCCGAGGACCCGCGCTCCTACTACAACGTCTCCGACCGGCTGGCCCGTGAGATCCCGGGCGCGTGGAAGCCGGACCAATACTCCAACCCCCAAAACCCGCTCTCGCACTATGAGACGACGGGCCCGGAGATCTGGGAGCAGACCGGCGGCCGGATCACCCACTTCGTCGCGGGCGTGGGCACCGGCGGCACCATCTCCGGCATCGGGCGCTATCTCAAGGAGCGCGACCCGTCCGTGAAGATCATCGGTGCCGATCCGGAGGGGTCCGTCTACTCGGGAGGGACGGGCCGGCCCTATCTGGTCGAGGGCGTGGGCGAGGACTTCTGGCCGCAGACCTACGACCGCACCATCTGCGACGAGATCATCGAGGTGAGCGACAAGGAGTCGTTCCACCTGACGCGGCGGCTCGCGCGTGAGGAGGGCCTGCTGGTCGGCGGCTCGTGCGGGATGGCGGCGGTCGCCGCGGTGCGCGTGGCGCGCGACGCCGACCCCGACGATGTGATCGTGGTCCTGCTTCCCGACGGCGGCCGTGGATACCTGTCAAAAATATTCAATGACGATTGGATGATGCGATACGGGTTTCTCGGCACCGCGTCCGGCGGCACCACGGTCGCCGACCTGCTCGCGGGCAAGCAGGGCAACCTGCCCGAGATGGTCCACGTGCACCCGACCGACACCGTGCGCGACGCGATCGACATCATGCGCGAATACGGCGTGTCCCAGCTGCCCGTGCTCAAGGCCGAGCCGCCCGTGGTCACTGGCGAGATCGCGGGCTCGATCGCCGAGAAGGACCTGCTCGACGCGCTGTTCGGCGGCGGCGCCCACCTGCATGACGCGGTCGAGCGGCACCTGGGCGAGCCCTTGCCGATGATCGGCGGCGGCCAGCCGGTGTCGGAGGCCGTGGCATTGCTCGAAAAGTCCGACGCCGCAATGGTTCTCATCGACGGCAAGCCGGTGGGCGTGATCAGCCGGCAGGACGTGCTGACCCACCTGGCATAGAAGCCCGCCGTTGCGGCGGGGCGCTAACCTTCGGGCACCGACAACGTGGAGGTGGGCCCGTTGGAGCAGCAGCCGCAGCAGCCCCGGGAGGGCTGGCCGCAGTGGATCGCTTGGTGGACAGCCGGTTTCGCGATCCTGTCGAATGTGATCGGCGTGGCCGAGGTCGCGACCGACAACCGTTTTGTGCTGTCGCTCGCCGCCGGCACGCTGGCCGTGGGCATCGGGGCGTTTTCGCTGTGGCGGCTGTTTGCCCGGGGCAAGCGCGACCGCGCCGGTGTCGCCATCTTCGCGGTCAACCTGGCCATGGTCGTGGTGGGCGCGGGGGTGCTCGGCGGCGCGGTCGTCACGGAGCTGACCCCGCCTCCGCCGGATCCCGGCTTGGCCGTCACGAGCGGGCAGAATCGCTCGGCCCCCACGGGCCAGACGCAGGCGACCACCGGCCCGGTGCTGGAGTTCCTGTATCCGCGCTTCGGCAACACCTTCACCGACGGCCTGTCCGCCAACGGCAAGGTGACGGGCATGCCGGCCGGTGCCGAGGTCTGGATGTTGGTGCGGCCGCAGGACAGTGGCCCCTTCACCGCTCAGGGCCCGTGCAAGACCGACGCTGCGATGTGGATCTGCCCCAACGTGCGTCTCACCGGCCCGGACGGCTTCTACGTGCTGATGGTGGTGCTCGCCCCGCCGGAGACGGCGGCGCTGCTGCGCGACGTGCGGGAGCTGGCCGCGATCCCCGCCGAGGTGCTGGCCTCCACCGAGATCGTGGTGCAAGGGTGAAGTGTGCGTGTTTGGGGTGTGCGTGTCCCGGACAATATGAATGTCCGATGCGCAGACAACTCATCAAGACAGCGATCAACGAGCGACGCCATCTGGAGTTCCGCTACAAGGGGCGCCTGCGGGTGGTCGTGCCGATGATCCTGGGCCGGTGCGCGCGGGGGATCTGGCGTTTGCGCGCGATACAGGTGGGCGGGGCGTCGGCGTCCGGCCGCATGGGCCCGGACGCGCCGAAGCTGTTCGACGTCGCCGGGATGACCGGCGTCATGCTGCGCGACACCACGTTCGGGGTGCCGCGCGGATATGAGCGCGGAGAGGAGCGCCTGATCGTTTCGCGGGAGGCGGAACTATGACGGTGCGAAGTCGCACACGGTGTCCGATGTGGCGGTTTGCCCACGCCGTTGTGTAGGCGGTAGGGAAGGTGGTGAGTGGGGTGGCACGGTCCGCCGAAATCATCGACCCGCTCCTGTGGCGGGACGCCCAGCACATCATCGACCGGCACAACCGGCCCGATGAGTTGGACCAATGCGTGTGGTGCGGTCTTGCGTGGCCGTGCCCTCCGCGGCGGCTGGCCGACTGCGCGGCCGCCGCGTCGAGCCGGCCGTGGCGGGAGTCGTGGACGGCGCGCAACGATCCGACCGATCCGCGGGCGCTGCCGCGCTGGCGGGTCGACCGGCACCGGATCGACTAGGGCTTTATTCACGACACTGCTCGTTCGTGAAGCCGGCATGCCTCCGCCGGCTGGCGCGCCACCGGCCAGGCGCCTCACGGACGGGCTGGTGTAAGGGCGAGGGCATGTGGTCTCCCGGTTCCCCGCAGTCCGGTCACTGCCCTCGCCCCGTCTTGTTCTTGACATTTGCGGGTACGGGGTACGCCCCCGCTGCCATCCTGGGGCGCAATGAAGCCCCTGATCGCGTTCGTCCTCGTGGCCGTGTCGGCGCCGATGCCGGCGTGGCAGCAGCAGCCGCCGCAGGTGCAGCGGGAGCGGGTGATGGTGCCGCCCAACAGCGCGCCGCAGGAGTTCACCGTGGACTGCCCGGCGGGCCGGCGGGTGCTCAGCGGCGGGTTCGACGCCGTGCCCGCGGTGCGGGTGACGGGCAGCCGCCCCCTCATCGACACCGCCGAGGGGCGCGAGTCGTGGTCGGTCTGGGTGCTCAATCCGGCCAAGGTCGCCCAGCCGGTGGAGCTGATCGTCCTGTGTGGAGAGGCCGACACGGTCGCGGTGTCCGCGCCCGGCACCTCCGCCCGGTGTCCAAACGCGACAGTCCCGGTCGGCGGCGGGTTTGTGTCGCAGTGGTTGCCGAGCCAGGGCGGCGCGGCCATCACGGGAAGCTATCCCGTGCCCGGCGCGGGCTGGGGCATCGACATCGCGCAGCTGCCGCCGCCGGCCGGTGCGGCTGCGGGCTTTGAGGTCCGGACGTTTGCGGTCTGCGGGCGCGGGCTGGCGCCTCCGGCGTACCAGATAAAGGTCTTTGAAATCCCCACCGGAGCGGTTGGATGCTCCGAAAACCTTACGGGAGGGGGGTTTCAGCTCATCGGCGCGCGGCCGCCGGGCTTCCTGGTGACCGCCGCGATGCCCACCGGGCGCGAGTGGCGGGTCACGGCGGAGGGGCGCAGCGACACCAATCGAGCGCTCGCGATGCGATTGACGGCGATCTGTGTGGCGACGACGGCGGCGCCCGACGGCAGCCCGATGCTCGCCGAACCGGTCGCGGAGGCGCGGGACCTCCTGCCGGTGCTGGTCGCCGGGGTCGGCGCGGTCGTGGCGGCGTTGCTCGTGCTCATCGTGCTGCTGAGCACCCGGTCTCGATCGCGCAGGCGTTCGCGTCCGCAGGCGCGGGTCACGGTCGTGCTGCGCGCGCGGCACAGCGCCTTCCGGATGGACGAGTTGCGGGAGGTCCGATGACGACGGTCCGCGAACTCGTCTTCGGCGGCGCGGCCGGCGAGGTGCAGGCAGCGGAGCGGCTGGCGCACGACGTGTCCATCTCGCGGGCCGTGGTGGGCAGGGTGTCGGAGGCGCTCGACTTCGAGATCAGCGACGTGCTGGTGTGGGCGTGGCAGACGCGTTCGGCGCTGCTCGAGGCGGGCCGCGAGACGTTTCGCCAACCCGGTCTGGTGCGGCGGGTGACGGTCGTGTCCTACAGCGTGCCCTGGGACTGCGAGCTGAAGCTCGACATCCTGCTCAACGGGGCGCACACCACCACGATCACGTTTGTGCTGACCCTGTCGCTGGAGGTCACGGCGCTCGCGGCGACGGTCCAAAGGGGACAGCTGACCGCCGTGGAGACCGGCCGCTATGAGGTCGGCGTCTCGCTTACGGCCGAGGGCCGGACGCTGGTCGAGCGGGCGCGCGGCTTCGATCTCACCCAGGAGCTGAAGATCTCCCGCCCGATTCCACTCTTTACAGGTACCTAACTATTTCGATATGTTCCCGGGCACAACAAATCGCTCCCTATGGATTGATGGAGTGCCGCCCATGCGTACATATCGATGGCCTCTGGCCTTGGCCCTGGCCGCCGTCCTCGGCTTGGGCAACGTGCCCGCACAGGCCGATCATCTTCCCTACCACGACTCCTCGCTGTCCATCCTGGACCGGGTCGACGACCTGCTCGCCCGCATGACCCTGGACGAGAAGCTCGGCCAGATGACCCAGGCCGAGCGCGGCTCGGTCACCAACGCCGACATCACCAACTTCCGGCTCGGCTCGCTGCTGTCAGGCGGTGGGTCGGCGCCCTCGCCCAACAACGCCACGTCGTGGGCCAACATGTACGACAACTTCCAAAACGCGGCCCTGGCAACGCCTTTGGGCATCCCGCTGATCTACGGCTCCGACGCCGTGCACGGGCACAACAACGTGGTCGGCGCCACCATCTTCCCGCACAACATCGGGCTCGGCGCGACGCGCGATCCCGCGCTCGTGCAAAACATCGGGCGGGCCGTGGCCGAAGAGGTCGCGGGCACCGGCGTCGACTGGACCTTCGCACCGTGCCTGTGCGTGGCGCGCAACGACCGCTGGGGCCGCACCTACGAGTCGTTCGGCGAAAAGCCCGAGCTGCCAACGCAAATGGCCTCCATCATCAGCGGCTTCCAGCCCTTGATCCTGGCGACCGCGAAACACTACGTCGGCGACGGCGGCACGACCAACGGGACCGACCAGGGCAACACACAGCTGACAGAGGCCGAACTGCGGGCCATCCACCTGCCGCCCTTCGCCGAGGCGATCCGGCGCAACGCCGGCTCAGTGATGATCTCCTACAGTTCGTGGAACGGCACCAAACTGCACGGCCACCAGTACCTCATCAACACAGTCCTCAAAGGAGAGTTGGGCTTCACCGGCTTCGTCGTCTCCGACTGGAACGGCATCGACCAGATCGACGGCGCGGCCGGCTTCACCGCGGCCGAGGTCGCCACGGCCGTCAACGCGGGCATCGACATGGTGATGGTGCCCACGGCCTGGCGCAACTTCATCACACTGCTGCGCGGTGAGGTCCAGGCGGGACGGGTCACCATGGCGCGCATCGACGACGCCAACCGGCGCATCCTGACCAAGAAGTTCGAGCTCGGGCTGTTCGAACGGCCGCTGACCGACCGCACATGGACCTCCAGCGTGGGCAGCGCTGCCCACCGGACCCTTGCACGCCAAGCGGTCGCCAAGTCTCAGGTCGTGCTGAAGAACGCCGGAAACGTGCTGCCGATCGCCGCCGCGAACAACCGGATCTTTGTGGCCGGCAAGAGCGCTGACAACATCGGATACCAGAGCGGCGGCTGGACAATCTCGTGGCAGGGCAACAGCGGGGCCATCACGCCGGGCACCACGATCCTGCAGGGCATCCGCAACACGGTCGCACCGTCCACTGCGGTCACCTACAACCAGACGGGCGCCGGCATCGACTCCAGCTATCGCGTCGCCATCGCGGTCGTCGGGGAGACACCATACGCCGAAGGCGCGGGCGACCGGCCCAGCGGGATGGGCCTCGACACGGCCGACCTCAACGCCATCAACACCCTGCGCGCGTCCGGCGTACCGGTCGTGGTCGTGCTCGTATCCGGGCGACCGCTGGACATCGCGGCGCAGTTGCCCAACTGGAACGCGCTTGTGGCGGCGTGGCTGCCCGGCACGGAGGGGCAGGGCGTGGCGGACGTGCTGTTCAACGTCGTCGCGCCCACGGGCAGGCTACCGATGACGTGGATGACGAGCGCGTCGCAACAGCCCATCAACGACGGGGATGGCAAGGCCGCGCTGTTCCCGTACGGGTTTGGGCTGGCGTACAGCGGCGTCCCCAGCGCCTTCACGGTGGTGCAGGCGGAGGCCTACAACGCGCAGTCGGGCACGCAGACGGAAACGACGACGGACACGGGCGGCGGGCAAAACGTCGGCTCCCTCGCGCCCGGTGACTGGCTCGCCTACGACCTCGACTTCGGTGCCGCCTCACCGGCGAGCGTCGTGACCCGGGTCGCGTCGGCGGCCACGACGGCCGGCACCATCCAGTACAGATTGGACAGCACCACCGGTCCGATCATCGCGACCGTGCCGGTGTCCAACACGGACGGCTGGCAGTCGTGGACCTCTTTGACGACAACGCTTTCCGGGGCCGCGACGGGCGTGCACCGGGTATACCTGACGTTCACCGGCACCGGTGACCTCGCCAACATCAACTGGATACAGTTCCAGGCGGGCGGCCTGCCCAACGCGTACAACGTGCGGCAGGCGGAGTCCCACAGCTCCCAGGCCGGGACGCAGTTGGAGGCGACCACCGACACGGGCGGCGGGCAAAACGTGGGCTGGATCGCGCCCGGCGACTGGCTCGCCTACTCCAATGTGGACTTCGGCTCGACTTCCGCGGTGTCGGTGCTGACCCGGCGCGCGTCGGGCGCGACCGCCACGGGCACGATCCAGTACAGATTGGACAGCACCACCGGCCCGATCATCGCCAGCGTGCCGGTGTCCAACACGGGCGGCTGGCAATCGTGGACCACCACGACCACAACACTTTCCGCCTCAGCCACCGGTGTGCACACCGTCTATCTGACGTTTACCGGCACCGGCGGCGACTTCACGAACATCAACTGGTTCCAGTTCCAGCGGTAGCCTCGCGCGGATGGGCCGGATGCTCCGCCGGCGCGGGCGTCCGGCCCATCCCCAGCAAGCGCATCAACGGCGCGCCCGCGGCGATCGGGTCCAGTCGCTCTCTGCTTTCCGGCTCGCAGCCGCTGCCCACTGCGCGGATGAAACCCAGTTCGGATCGCTCTTGCCTGCGACTCGGCCGGACGCGCCCGTTGCACCCATTTTATCGATCTCCAATCGGAGTTGCGCCGAGTTTCCCTGGCTTGAGTTGCTGCCCGAGAGCTCGCTGCCCGAGTCTGTCGCGGACTTCGTCAAGGCGACCCGGGTCTGAGGTGGAAATCGGCCAGTGGTCGGTGCGAGCGACCGGCAATGCCCGAAAACCCCGCCCGCCAACACCGGCTCCGCGGCCCGCTCGCCACGCACGAGATCGGTGGCCGCCACCTGGACCAGTGGCAATATGAGGTCACCGCGGGCGGCCGGATCTGATATTGCCCCGACCCGGACAGACGCCTCGTTTGGCTTGTCGTCGCAGGGCCGGGACATCCCAAGGTCACGGACCGCTAAACGCAGACCTCTCGGGCATGTCGCCTATCCACCGGTCCGGAGGAAGCCGAGGATCGCGGCGGACTGTCCAAACAGGACGTGTCCGGCGTCGGGCAGCAGGCGCACGGTCGCGTGCGGCACCGCGCGCTCGAGCCGCCGCCGCGTGCCGTGCGAGTCGAGCAGGCGGTCCCGGCCGCCCACTATCGCCAGCACGGGCATGCGCAGGCCGCCCAGCGCGTCGTCGCCGAAGATCGGCAGCTGCTCCCGCCGCGGCCGGAAGTGCGTGTGGATGAGCATCAGGAAGTCGGCGAACTCCCGCGCGTGCGGCGCACCCGCTGGCAGCGGGCCACCGGCGACCAGCCGCATGGTCGTGCGCAGGCCCCACCGGCCGAACGGCATGAGCAGCAGCGCCGCGACCAGCACGCCCCATTTTTGCCGGCCGATGCCGCTCGGACCCAGCAGGGCCAGCCGGTCGACCGCGCCCGGCCGGCGGATGGCGTAGTCGAGGGCGAGCCACCCGCCCAGCGACACGCCGACGATGGACACCCGCGGGACGGCCAGCGCCCGCAGCACGTCGTCGAGCCAGAGCGCGTGCGCCTCGGAGGCCAGCGGCGGGCGGGACGGCGCGCTCAGGCCCGGCTCGCCCGGCAGGTCGACGGCGTAGACCCGGAAGTCTCGCGCCCAGTGCGCCACGTCGCCCATCCACATCGCGGTGTTGGCCGCCGAACCGTGCAGGAGCAACAGCGGCGGCGCGTCCGCCGGGCCGCAGGCCACCACGAAGGTGTCGCCCTCCCGCGTCGGGACGGTCAGCTGCTCGCATGGCACCGGCCACAGCCGCAGGATCTCGCGGTATCGCCGCCGCACCGCATGGCCACCGTCGGGGGTCGCGTAGATCGCCGTCATGCCCCCGCCTCCGCCAGCATCTCGGTCAGCGTGTCGATGAGCTTGAGCACGTCGGCGACAGGGCCCAGCCCGCCCAGCACGATGATCTTCAGGCTGGCCCGCTCCTCGTCGTGGACGGTCTCGATCCGCAGCGGGCCTCCGCCCTGCGACCGGCCCGCGACGCCGGCCATCACGGTGGTGGTCAGGCGGTCCACCGCTTCACGGCCGATCGCGTCGATCTGCACGATGCCGGACACCTCCACGTGGCGGTGGCGCCGGGCCGTCTCTCGGGCGGGCGCCGCCACCGGATGCCCGGTGAACTCCTCGAGGTCGGCGGCGGCGATCCGATATTGCTTGCCGACGCGCGTCGCCTTGAGCCGCCCGTCGCGCACGTATCCGCGCACGGTCTTGACGTGCAGCCCGAGCACCCCCGCCACCTGCTCCACCGAATACATCGACACGCAAACTACGCTATCACTCCCTTAAACGGGGAGTGATAGCGAACTTTAGGGAATCTTAGGGAATCGGGCCCGATGGGGAGGTGTCAAGCACTCTTTGCCACGCCGACGGGGCAGGTCATGCCGTTGGGGCCGATGTTGCAGTAGCCGCCCGGATTTTTGTCCAGGTATTGCTGGTGGTAGTCCTCGGCGTAGAAGAAGGTGCCCAGCGGGGCGATCTCGGTGGTGATGGCGCCGTAGCCGGCGGTCTTGACGACGGGCTGGAAGGCGTCGCGGGAGGCGTGGGCCTCTTCGAGCTGTGCCGCGGTGGTGGTGTAGACCGCCGACCGATACTGCGTGCCGATGTCGTTGCCCTGCCGCATGCCCTGGGTGGGATCGTGATTTTCCCAGAAGGTCTTCAGGAGCGCCTGGTATCCGATGATGGCGGGGTTGAAGACCACGAGGACGGCCTCGGTGTGCCCGGTCATTGCGGAACATACCTCTTCATAGGTCGGATTCGGGGTGATCCCACCCGCGTAGCCGGCGGCGGTCGAGTGGACGCCATCGAGCTTCCAGAAGAGACGCTCCGCGCCCCAGAAGCAGCCCATGCCGAACACGGCGACCTCGTAGCCCGCGGGCCAGGGTCCGGTCAGGGGCGTGCCGAGCACTGTGTGTCGCGCCGGGATCACGATGGGGGTAGGGCGGCCGGGTAGGGCCTCGTCGGCCGAGGGCAGGTCCAGCTTCTTGTAGCGCAGGAACATGCCTCAATACTGCCCCAGTATCCTGACGATATGCCTTACGGGTTTGAAACGCTTGCTATACACGCAGGTCAGGAGCCTGATCCCCGGACCGGTGCGGTCATCCCGCCCATCTTCCAGACGTCTACCTATGCCCAGGACGCGGTGGGTTCGCCGCGGCTGGGTTATGAATACTCGCGCTCGAGCAACCCGACTCGAGACTCGCTGCAGGAGTGTCTGGCCGCGCTCGAGGGAGGGCGCCGCGGGCTCGCGTTCGCCAGCGGGCTGGCCGCCGAGGACACGCTGATCCGCACGGTCTGCGTGCCCGGCGATCACGTGATCATCCCCAACGACGCCTATGGTGGCACGTTCCGGCTGTTTTCGAAGGTGCTCGAGCGGTGGGGGCTGGCCTGGACGGCCGCCGACATCTCCAATGTGGATGATGTGCGGTCCAAGGTGACCGACCGCACGCGCATGATCTGGGTGGAGACGCCGACCAACCCGCTGCTCAACATCGCCGACATCGCGGCGCTGGCCCACGTGGCCCGTGACGCCGCGGCCCTCCTGGTGGTGGACAACACGTTCGCCAGTCCCTACCTGCAGCAGCCGCTCGCGCTCGGGGCCGACGTGGTCGTGCACTCGACCACCAAATACGTTGGCGGACACTCCGATGTGGTCGGTGGGGCGCTCGTGCTCAACGACTCCGCCCTGGCCGATTCGCTGCAGTTCCACCAGAACGCGATGGGCGGGGTCAACGGCCCGTTCGACGCCTGGCTGACCTTGCGCGGGATCAAGACCCTGGCCGTGCGCATGGAGCGGCACTGCGACAACGCGGAGAAGGTGGTCGATTTCCTGACCGGCCACGCAAAGGTGAAGCAGGTGCTCTATCCGGGCCTTGCGGAGCATCCCGGGCATGAGGTGGCCGCGAAGCAGATGCGCCGCTTCGGCGGCATGATCTCGTTCCGGACCGGCGATCCGGCCGAGGCCGAGCGGGTGTGCAACGGCACCAAGGTGTTCACCCTGGCCGAGTCGCTGGGCGGGGTGGAGTCGCTGATCGAGCACCCGGGGCGGATGACCCACCTGAGCGCGGCCGGCTCGGCGCTCGAGGTGCCGGCCGACCTGGTGCGCCTGTCGGTCGGGATCGAGACGATCGACGACCTGATCGGCGACCTCAAAAACGCCCTGGGCTGACCACTAGACCGGCACTCCCGGCGGCCGGATGCGCTGATACTCGATCGCGTATTGGTCGCCGTAGATGCGTAGCTGATCGCCCGAGCACTTGTATGTCTCGGGCGTCAGCAGCACCTGCATCGGCTCGGTGTCGCGCACCTTGCCGTCGACCTTCCACGTCGTGGTGCCCTCGACCTTGGGGTTGCTGTAGTGGAGGTTCGTCTCGTCGGCCAGGTAGTTCAGGACGATCTTGCCGTTGTGGATGACCTCGTAATTGCTGCCGTTGGCCTGCCCGGCGTGCACGAGGTTGTCATACACCGTCGTTGACACGCCGTCGGAGCCGAAGCGGTGCACCGTGCCCTTGCTGTAGAGCTGCACCCGGGTCCCAAAGATCTCGGCGGTGCTCACGTGCGACGTCTCGAGCCAGTCGCCGATCAGGCACTCGGCGTTGGTCTTCGGCGCGGTGGGCGGTGGCGTGGGCGTCGAGGCGGTCGTGGGCGCCGGGGTCGGCGCGGGCGGCGTGTCGGGCTTGCGCAGCGCGAGGTATGTCATCACGCTGCCGCCCACGCACACCACGGCCACGACTACCAGGGCCAACACGCCGGCGACGATAGGCAGTGTCCAATTGCGACGCTGTGGCGGTGGGGGAGGGGTCGGCTCCGACATAGGCCAAGCATGGCATGCGCCAACCAAACATCCATACTGGAGCGATGGCAGACTCCTGGGTGGGTGCGACGGCGAAACAGATCGCTAGGGCGGTGCGCAGAGGCGACACCTCTGCCACGCAGGTCCTCGCGGATCACCTCGACTACCTGCGCGACACCGACCCCATCGTCGCCGCCTTCCGGGTCGTGCGCCCCCACGAGGCGCTGGCCGAGGCCGAAAAGGTTGATGATCAGGACGATCTGGGCAACCTGCCGCTTGCCGGGGTCCCGATCGCGGTCAAGGAAAACACCCCTGTCGCCGGTGTGCCGACCTTCAACGGATCGTCTGCGGCCTGCGGGGTGGTCGCGGATAAAGACCATGAGTTAGTACGCCGTTTGCGCGGCGCGGGCGCGGTGGTGCTCGGCACCACGCGCATGCCCGAGCTCGGCCTGTGGGGGACCACCGACGACGACACCGCCGTGACGCGCAATCCGTGGGCGCTTGAGCGCACCCCGGGCGGGTCGTCGGGCGGCTCGGCCGCGGCCGTCGCGTCCGGTCTCGTCCCGCTCGCGCACGCCAACGACGGCCTGGGGTCGGTGCGCATCCCGGCGGCGTGCTGCGGCCTGATCGGGCTCAAGCCGGGGCGCGGTGTGCTGCCGGTCGAGCTGGGCCCGGGCGCGGGCGCCGAGCACTGGTTCGGCCTGACCGAGCACGGGATGCTCGCCACGACCGTCGCCGACGTGGCGCTCGGGTTTGCCGTCCTGTGCGGGCGCACGCCGCAACCGCTGAGCCAGCCGGGCCGGCTGCGGGTCGCGATCTCGCTGCGCTCGCCCGTCGACGGGGTGCGCCCCGACGAGGGCAACCGCGATGCCGTGCACAGCGCGGCCAAGCTCCTGGTCGAAAGCGGGCACGACACCATAGCGTCCGATCCGGTGTATCCCACGCCGCTGGGCCTGCGCGGGATGCTGACGTGGTTCGCCGGCGCATACCGCGACGCCACCGAGTCCGGATTGGACAGACAGCGGCTGCAGCCCCGCACGCGCCGGCACATCCGCGCGGGCGAGTGGGCGTGGCGGCGCGGCTACGTGCGCGAGGAGGATCGGCGCGGGTTCCGCGACATGTGCCTGAAGTTCTTCGACGACAACGGGTTTGACGTGCTGTTGACACCGTCGCTGGCGCGCCCGCCGCTGATCGCCAAGCACTGGCACCGGCGCGGATGGGCGGCCAACGTGCTGGCCAACGTGCGCTATGCGCCCTACGCCGCGCCGTGGAACATCGCCGGCCTGCCCGCCCTGGTGGTGCCGGTGGGGGTGCGCCCCGACGGGCTCCCGGCCTCGGTCCAGCTGGTCGGGCCGCCCGGCAGCGAGCTGCTGCTGCTGGCCGTCGCGGGTCAGATCGAGCTGGCCTCGCCGTGGCGCAGGCACGCACCCGGATACCCGAGGATCAATCCCCAAAGACCGTCATAAGCACGGTGATCAGCGTAAAGACCAGCAGCACCAGAAAAGCCGCCATCGCGACCCGCCCGGTGATCGCCTCAAGCTGTTCGCCGGCCGGCCGGCTTGGGGCTTCCCCGGCGGAGCCCGAAGTCACGGGGAGGGCCCTTGCCGGCGTGTCTTCCTCGATCATGCGAGCGGCCCGGCGCAGGGCGGGCACCGCGTAGAAGAACACCAGACAGACCGCGACACCGTAGAGCGTCAGGGATATGACGATCCACGGATCGGTGAGCTTGTGGTCGTCGTCGCCGGCCAGGGTGAGCAGCACGCCCAGCCCGGCGGTCACGAGCGAGCCGAGCCCGTAGAGGTTTGTCTGGTTGGCCGCCATGCGGACGCCTTCGGCGTTGCGGCGCTGAATGGCACGCCGGCCTACGAAGGGCGTCACCATCAGCGGCCCCACCAGCAGCACGGCGGAGAGAACGTGAAGAACGTCCAGTAATGTCCGCATATGTAGATCTTAGAGCCCGGTCGGGAGTTTATGCGTTAGCGAGTCTGTGGTGGGAATATCGGAAGCGTGATGCCCGACCTGATCAGTCTCTCCGACGTCGAGGCGGCCCGGGAGCTGCTGCACGGCGTCATCCGGACCACTCCGCTCGAGCCGTGCCGGCCGCTGACCGCCAAGCTGGACGGGCCCGCGTGGCTCAAATGCGAAAACCTGCAGCGCGCCGGGTCATACAAGGTGCGCGGCGCCTACGTGCGCATCGCGCGCCTGAGCGACGAGGAGCGGGCGCGCGGCGTGGTCGCGGCGAGCGCCGGCAACCACGCGCAGGGTGTGGCGCTCGCGGCCGGGCTGACTCACACCAGGTCGACCGTTTTCATGCCGATCAACGCGCCGCTGCCCAAGGTGGCCGCGACCAAGGGCTACGGCGCCGCGGTCGAGCTCGTGGGGTCCACAGTGGACGAGTCGCTCGTCGCCGCGCAGGAGTTCGCCGAGCGCACCGGCGCGGTGTTCATCCACCCGTTCGACCACCCCGACGTGATCGCCGGCCAGGGCACGGTCGCGCTGGAGATCCTCGAGCAGCTGCCCGAAGTCGGCACGATCATCACGGCGATCGGCGGCGGCGGGCTGATCTCGGGCATGGCGGTCGCGGCCAAGGCGCTCAAGCCCGACATCCACATCGTGGGTGTGCAGGCGGCCGGGGCGGCCGCGGTGCCGCCCTCCCTGCGCGCGGGCACCCCCGTACGGATCAGCCACATCTCGACCATCGCCGACGGCATCGCGGTCGGCCGGCCGGGCGACCTGACCTTCGCTCACATCAGCAAGCTCGTGGACGAGGTCGTGACGGTCACCGACGAGGAGATCGCGCGGGCACTGCTTATGCTGCTCGAGCGCTGCAAGATGGTCGCCGAGCCGGCCGGAAGCGTTGGCGTGGCGGCGCTCCTGGCGGGCGCGGCCCAGATCAACAAGCCGGTCGTGGCCGTGGTGTCGGGCGGCAACATCGATCCGCTTCTGCTGTTGCGCGTGATCGAGCGCGGCCTGTCCGCGGCCGGGCGCTATCTGCACGTGACCGTTCGCTGCACGGATCGGCCCGGCTCACTGGCCGAGCTGCTCACGCTGATCGCCTCACACCGGGCCAACGTGCTCGACGTTTCCCACCAGCGGCACAACCCGCGCCTGCACCTGGGCGAGGTCGAGGTGGTGCTGTCGGTCGAGACCCGCGGCGCCGAGCACTCCGATCGCCTGATCCGCTCCCTGCGCGACGCCGGCTACACGGTCTTCACCGATCGTGAGTGACCCGGCCGGCTTCTCGCCGTACCAAGAAAATAAACACGGCGACACCGTCAGCGTCGCCGTGGACATCGACCCGGAAAGACCTTGAAATCTCAGCCCGAGAAGGGCGCGAACTTGACCACAGTGACCTTGATCTCAGCACCGCTCGGGGCGGTGTAGGTCACGGTCTGGCCCGAACGCGCGCCAAGAATGGCCTGCCCAAGAGCTGACTCTGGCGAATAAACGGTCAGATCGGTGGTCGCGGAGATCTCGCGCGAGCCGAGCAGGAAAGTCTCCGTGTCGTCGGTGTCGTCATCGAAGTGGATGGTCACGACGTTGCCCACGCCCACGCGATCGCTGTTGGGTGCCTCGCCGACCTGGGCCACCCGCAGCAGCTCCTGCAGGTAACGGATGCGCATCTCGGCCTTGCCCTGCTCCTCGCGGGCGGCATGGTAGCCCCCGTTTTCGCGAAGGTCTCCCTCCTCGCGCCGAGCATTGATCTCGGCCGCCATGGCTGGGCGGCCGGCGATGAGCTCATTGAGCTCGGCCTGCAGCCGGTCGTGCGCGTCTTGTGACAACCAGGTGGCATCGGGCGTGGACACGGGAGTACTCCTGCGCTTCTTGGGGACGAAAGTACTAATTTACCAGCGGATCACGCTGGGCGGCATCCCTTCACCTCACCCGTGACGGGCCTGGTGCGGGTGACCAGGCGATGGGTCACCATGGTCCGCCCCGGGTCAGGCCCGGCAGTGACGGTGATCTCTTCGCTCCCGGTCTCGGCACCGGTCTCGTCGCGGGCACGAACCACACACACCGCCTTGCCATCCTCGGGGAGCCGGACCCTGAACGTCACCACGACCTGGTTATCCGTGATGTCGGTGAAAGCGGTGACCGAGTGCGAGTAATCGCCGTCACCGTAGGCATTGAACAAACTTACCCCGACAAACACGGCCAAAACAGCAAGGCACACCGCGGCGACGCCGGTCAGCCAGCGCGAACGGGGACGCGGCTCGCGCCGCCGGCCGTATCGCCCGGGAGGGAAGATTGGCGTCTGTGGTGACGTTGTGGCAGGAGTCTCAGGCACCCGCGGCATCCTTTTGTCGGAGGGTTCGGGAAGACTGTTTGGCGTCTTGGAGAATGTGCTTAGAAGTCTGACACGGCCAGGCATAGCGGCCGAGAGCGAAATCGGAGTGGAACCGTATGGAGTTGCGGCTCATGGCAGTGCACGCGCACCCCGACGACGAGTCGTCGAAGGGCGCCGCCACCATGGCGCGTTATGTCCGGGAGGGCGTGGATGTCCTCGTGGCCACGTGCACGGGCGGGGAGCGTGGCGACGTGCTCAACCCGAAGATGGACCGTCCCGAGGTAAAGGACAACATCACCGAGATCCGCCGGGCCGAGATGGACCGCGCCCGCGAGATCCTTGGCGTCAAGCAGGCCTGGCTGGGCTTCGTCGACTCGGGCTGGGTCGAAAACTACGATCCCGCCGACCCGAGCGGGCTCCCGCAGGACGCGTTCGCCCGCGTGCCGGCGGAGGAGGCGGCCGAGCCGCTGGTCCGGCTGATCCGCGAGTTCAAGCCGCACGTGATCCTGACCTACGACGAGGAGGGCGGCTACCCCCACCCCGACCACATCCAGACCCATCTGGTGAGCATGGTCGCGTTCGACGCGGCGGGCGACCCCGACCGCTATCCCGACTCCGGCCGGCCGTGGCAGCCGCTGAAGCTCTACCACCACATGGGCTTCACCCGCACCCGGGTCGTCGCCCTGCACGAGGAGCTGCTGGCGATGGGCGAGGAGTCGCCCTACGGAGAGTGGCTCGCAAACTGGGACGACCGCCGCGACAAGTCGGGCCGCGTGACCACCCGCGTCCCCTGCGGTGAATACTTTGAGGTGCGCGACGACGCGCTGCGCGCGCACGAGACCCAGATCGACCCCGACGGGTTCTGGTTCCGGGTGCCGATGGCAGTCCAGCGCAGGAGGTGGCCGACGGAGGATTACGAGCTCGTTCGCTCGCTCGTGGACTCCTCGATGCCAGAGGATGATCTGTTCGCCGGCGTGCAGACGCCGGCCGATGTCAAGGGCTGACGTGTCATGTGGGAGCTACTGGCCGACAACAATTTCGGCGACACCAGATCGGGTGACGGTCTTGCGGGTCCGATGGCCCTGCTTGTCATACTGCTCCTGGCCGCCGCCACGGTTTTCTTGATCCGCAATATGAACTCCAGGCTGAAGCGACTGCCTGAGTCGTTCCCATCGAGTGACGACTCAGAGGGTAAAGACGCCTAAGGAGTGTTACGTCGGGCTCATTTTGTGTAGCGTTCCGGCCAGTTGGTGCCGCTGACGCGAAGCAGCGTGAGCGGGCAGCGCTGACAAAGGGGCCTTGATTTGGGCAAATGGCGCGAGAGGCTGGCGCGGACGGCCGGGACTGCCGGCTTGCCGCGCATTGCTCTGCGCTTCGTGGCGGTCACGACGATCCTCGCGTTGACCGTCGCGATTGGACTGCCCTACCTGACCGGCCTCTACCACACCAACGACCTCCTGCATGACGCCGGCTCGTTCGCGACCGTGGTGGGCCTGGTGGTCCTGGCCCACCTGTTCGGCCTTCGCATGCGCGTGGGCACCACCACGATCAACGTGGCATGGGGCGAGGCCGCGGTCATCGTCGGCTTCACCCTGATCCCGGTGGCCTGGATGCCCGCGACAGTCGGCGTCGGCATCCTCATCGGCACATCGCTGCGCAGCCTGCTCGGCGACCGGCGCAGCCCCTTCGAGGTGCTGCGGGCCAGTTCGGCGCTGTCGCTGTCGGCCGGGCTCGCGGCCGGTGTCGTCATCGCGACAGGCATCGACACCACCAGCCTCGATCCAGCCGCCGCGCTGATCCTGGCCGGCGCGGCCATGCTCTACCTGCTCAGCACGCTGGTGTTCCTCGCCTTCTACCTGCGCGCCCGCGACGCCCAAAACGTGCTCGGCGTGATCCTGCGGGCGCTGCGCGGCTCGCCCATCATGATCGTGGGCAACCTGGCGCTGGGCCTGCTCGCCGCGCTGCTGTGGCAGGACAAGGAACAGCAGATCTTCCTGCTCGTGCTGCCGCCGCTGCTATGGCTCATGCACCAGCTCTACGCGCACCGGCTCCGCGAGGACGAGGAGCGGCGCACGTGGCGGGCGTTCGCGACGGCCAGCCGCTCACTGCACCGGCTCGACGAGATCGCGGTGGCGCAGGAGGGCGTGCGCTCGGCCCGCGTGCTGTTCGCCGTCCGGCGCGTGGAGCTGACCGTGTTCGGCTCGCAGATGCGTTACGCGCTCGACGCCCACGCCACCCAGGTCGAGATGGACGCGTCGGGTTCGGCCAACCCGCCGCCCGGCCAGGTCGACCCCGAAGAGTTGAAGGTCACCAAGACACTCGAGGTCGCGGGCGGCCCGGTCGGCGTGCTCACCCTCATCCCGGCGCGCGCCGCCGGCTGGGGTCCCAACGACCAGCATCGGCTCGCCGCGTTCGGCGACGCCCTCGCGGCCGCGCTGCACGACGCCGCCACCCACAGCGCGCTGCGCGATCTGCACGAGCGCACCACATACGAGTCACTGCACGACCCGCTGACCCGCCTGCTCAACCGCGACGCCCTGCTCGACCGCGGGCACGCGCTGCTGCGGGCGTGCGCACCGGAGCGCCCGGTCGCGCTCGTGCTGCTCGACCTGGACAACTTCAAGTCGGTCAACGACACCCTGGGCCACCTCGCGGGTGACGAGCTGCTGCAGCGCACGGCCACCCGCCTGTCGGAGGACGCCGAGGTCTCGGAGCTCGTGGCCCGGCTGGGCGGCGACGAGTTCGCGCTCCTGATCACCGACCTGCCCGTCGCCTCGTCCGTTGTGGACGGCGCCGACCCGCTCGAGGCCGCCGCCGCCGTCGCACTGCGCCGGGCACGCGCCCTGACCGCCAGCCTTGCCACCCCGACCGAGGTCCAGGGCGTGACCCTGTCGGTCGAGGTGACCGCGGGCATCGTCGTGGCCACCGCCGGCCCGGTCGACCTGATCGAGCTGCTGCGCCGGGCCGACATCGCGCTCTACCAGGCCAAGGGCTCGGGCGTGCGCACCATGACCTACCAGGCCGGGCGCGACGACACCAGCACCGACCGGCTCGCACTGGTCGCCGAGCTCGCCGCGGCACTGGCCAAGACCGACCAGCTCAGCGTCGTGCTCCTGCCGACCGTCGACCTGCCCACGGGCACACCGATCGGGGTCGAGGCACTGATCCGATGGGAGCACCCGCGGCGCGGGCCGTTGATCCCCAAGGACTTCCTGCGCGCCGTCGAGGCCAGCGACCTATTGGGACAGTTCACCCGCTATGTGCTCGACCAGGCACTGAGCTGCGCGGCCGCCCTCGCCCGAGCGGGGCACCGGCTCCCGATGGCGGTCAACCTCTCGCCGCGCAGCCTGCTCGATCCGCAGCTGCCCACCGACCTGGCCGAAATGCTGAAGCGGCACGGCGTACCAGCCCAAGAACTGGTCCTGGAAATCACCGAAACCGTGGCGCTGAGCCCGCTGCGCGTGACCGACCAGGTCCTGCACGCACTGCGCGAGCTGGGCGTGCGATTCGCGGTCGACGACTTCGGCACCGGCTACTCCTCGCTGACGTTCCTGACCCGCATCGCAGTCGACGAGCTCAAGGTCGACCGGACGTTCGTGGCCCGGATGGGCGAGTCCAAGGAGGCCGCCGCGATCGTCCGCGCCGTCATCGACCTCGGCAAGCGCCTGGGCATCCGGGTGACCGCCGAGGGCGTCGAAAGCGCCGAGCAGCGCGCGACACTGGTCAAACTCGGCTGCGACGCGGGCCAGGGCTTCCACTTCGCCCGCCCGGTGCCCTCGGCCGAGATCGTCGACGCATTGGCCCGGATCAAGGCTTCTGTGCGGCCGATTCGTGCGGTGAAGGCGTCGCAGGTCAGCTGAGCGCGGGTTTCAACCGGCCCGGCACGCCCGCCGGGTGGTTTGCCACCGCGCCCGGGGGGAGTGGGCGAGTCGGTGGGTGGCAGGTCAATGCCGTGTTTGGCTGCCAGCTTGGCCGGGCACGCTTGGCGGAGTCATGGGTGGCGCGGGGCAGATTGCCGACGGATGCCGCGATGGACGCCTGCGACGTCGTGATACGCAATCTGATCACGTCGCCGTGGGTGGTGCTGGGCATCGCCATGGCCGCCGCCGATCGGGCTGCTATGGGCGTCGCATCACTACCGTGCCAAAGAGCCTGTCGTGTAGGGCCCTCCGGCGGGCATCGAATAGGATCGATCCCATCCCGATCAGCCACACGACCGGGATGAGCAGGCCCACGATGGCCCGGGCCGCAGCTCGCCACAGGCTCAGGTGCGCGCCATCCGGGCGCCTGACCGCGGTGCCGAAGAGTAGTCCGCCGAGCGTCTGACCGGTACCCCACCAAAAAAGGGTGAAATACAAGGGCGGGACGAGCGCGGCGCAGAATTGCGCGCAGGCCATGAGCCACCCGGGCGCGCTGCCCTCCACGGCGGCCCAGACGTTAGGCGCGCCGCTCGCGACCAACGGCACGACGACCGCGAGCAGCACGCAGTCCACGATCAGCGCGGCCATCCGCGTCACCAGCCCCGCGTAGGCCGACCCCGCGATCGGACCGGTCACGGATGCAAATTGAACATGCGGCGGAAGGAGGTTTCGACCTTCTCGTCCGCCTCGGCCGACGTCGAGCGCAGCTCGTGGGTGGCGTCGGCGAGCATGCCCTGGCTCTGCTCGGTGACCAGCGCGCGGATGCGCCGGTCCGCCGCGATGTCGTCGATGATGTCGTCCATGACCTCGTTGATCAGGCGCGAGGCGTCGCGTTTGCCTGCGATCAGGGTGAGCGCGCCGCGCCGGCCCGCCTCGTCGAGCGCCTTCTTGACGGATGCGGGCACGGGCGGCGCGAACCGGCGCATGCGCTGGGTCACCCCGTGCGTCGCGCGCTTGGCCGTGTCTGCGCCGCGGCCGGCCAGGCCGACCGCGATCGCGAACGTGGAACTCGGGCTGATCCGCTCGATGACGTGCAGGCGTTCGCCGGCGAGGACGGCTGCGCCCAGTATGGTGCGTGTGGCGGTCATAGGATCACTGTGCCAGGGATTGGAGGCTGCCATGCGTGTAATGGTGTTGATTAAGGCCGACGAGCGGGCCGAGGCGGGGGAGCTGCCCGCCATGGAATACATCGACAAGATGATCGAATACAACGAGGAGCTGGTCAAGGCCGGCGTGATGCTGGCGGGGGAGGGCCTGCATCCCACTTCGCGCGGCAAGCGGGTGCACTTCAAGGACGGCAAGACCAACGTCATCGACGGGCCGTTCACCGAGACCAAGGAGCTGCTGGCCGGGTTCTGGCTGTGGCAGGTCAGGTCGATGGAGGAGGCCGTCGAGTGGGTCAAGCGGATCCCCGCGCCCGAGGGTCGCGCCGGCGAGGAGGGCGTGATCGAGATCCGCGAGGTGTTCGAAAACGAGGAGCTTGGTGACGCGATGTCGGCCGAGCAGCGAGAGCGGAGCGAGCAGATGCGCCGGCAGGCCGGGAACGAATAGGTGGACGCGCACAGGGCCGTCGACGCGGTCTGGCGGATCGAGTCGGCCCGGCTGATCGCGGGCCTGGCGCGCATGACCCACGATGTCGGCCTGGCCGAGGAGCTGGCGCAGGACGCGCTGGTGTCGGCGCTGGAGCAGTGGCCGGAGTCGGGCGTCCCGGATAACCCGGGCGCCTGGCTCATGGCCGTGGCCAAGCGGCGTGCCATCGACCTGTTCCGGCGCAACGCGGTTTACGAGCGCAAGCTCATCGAGGTTGGTCACTCGCTTGCCGACGTCGAGGAGTTCGAGTTCCAGCCGGATCATATCGAGGATGATCTGCTGCGGCTGGTCTTCATCTCGTGCCATCCGGTGTTGCCGACGCAGGCGCGGGTGGCGCTCACGCTGCGCCTGCTGGGCGGGCTGAGCACCGAAGAGATAGCCAGGGCCTTCCTCGCCCAGGAGCCGACGATCGCGCAACGCATCGTCAGGGCGAAGAAAAGCCTTGTGGGGGTGCCGTTTGAGCCGCCCGCCGCGAGCGAGCGCCCGGAGCGGCTCGCGTCGGTGCTCGAGGTCATCTACCTCATCTTCAACGAGGGATATTCGGCCACGGCGGGCGATGACTGGATGCGCCCGTCCATGTGCGAGGAGGCGATGCGCCTCGGCCGCATCCTGGCCGGGCTGATGCCGGCCGAGCCGGAGGTGCACGGCCTCCTGGCGCTGATGGAGCTGCAGGCGTCACGGCTGCGCGCCCGCACCGGACCTTCGGGCGAACCGATCCTGCTGCTGGACCAAAACCGTGCGCTGTGGGATCGGGTGCTCATCCGGCGCGGGCTGCAAGGGCTCGAGCGGGCGCTCACCCTGGGCGGGACCCTTGGCCCGTATGGGCTTCAGGCCGCGATCGCGGCATGCCACGCGCGGGCGCTGACGGCGGGGGAGACCGACTGGGCGCAGATCGTCGATCTGTATGAGCAGCTGGCGAAGGCCATGCCCACGCCTGTCATCGAGCTCAACCGGGCGGTCGCGGTGTCGATGGCGTTCGGGCCGCAGGCGGCGCTGGAAATCGTCGAGCCCCTGGGCGAGACGCTAGGGGAATATCACCCCTTTCATGTTGTACGAGGTGATCTGCTCGCCAAGCTGGGATCCGCGCAGGAGGCTCGGCGGGCGTTCGAGCGGGCGGCGGCGCTGACGCGCAACACGCGCGAGCGCGATGTGCTGCTGCAACGCGCCCAAACGGGTGTTTAGTGTCGGTGTGGGCCGTGTTTTGCTGGGCTGTCTCGCGCTGGTTGGCGTCTACTTCCTTGTGCCACTGCCCGGATCGGCGGGCACGGGTGCCCGCGCCGTCCTGACCGTGGTGGGCCTCTTGCTGACGACGTGGCTCATCTGGCGCGAACTCAAACGCGAGGAAGCCCTGAGAGGACTGCTGTTCGCGATGGTGTGCGGCGTGCTCGTGTTCGCGGCGATGGACTATCTCATCGCGATCGGCGCGCCGGGCGAGTTCGTGGGGTTGCGGACGCGCCTCGACGCGCTGTACTTCGCGCTGTCCACCTTGGCGACCGTCGGGTTCGGCGATGTGCACGCGCAGGGTCAGACGGCGCGGGCCTTGCTGTGTGCGCAGATGGTGTTCAATGTGGCCGTGCTCGCGACCGCCGGATCCGTGTTGCTCAAACGGATCGAGCGGCACCGGTCGGCACGGTCGGGGTAGGTGTCGTTTCCGGACGATCGCGGGCGGGTAAGCGGCTCGTCATCGCCGCGTTCGTGGTGCGCTCGCTGCTCGCGCCCGCCCTGCTGACCGTCATGGAAGCAGCCGGCGAGACGCCGCGCCGGCTCCTGCGGGCGCAGGTCAGACCGGAGCCTCCTCGTATTCGGTGACGTCGTCGGCGATCAGCAGGTCGACGAGCTGCTTCTGGATTTCCTCGTATGCCGGATGTTGCCCGATCGTCGTGCGGTGCCGTGGACGCGGGATGGGCACGTCGATGATCGTGCGCACCGAGGGATAGGGCGGGTTGGCCATGACGACGATCCGGTCGGCGAGCAGGATCGCCTCGTCGAGCCCGTGCGTCACCATGAGCACGGTCTCGGTCTCCGACTCGTTGCCCCACAGATCGACCAGCTGCTGCTGCAGCCGCGAGCGGGTCAGCGCGTCGAGCGCGCCGAACGGCTCGTCGAGCAGCAGGGTGCGCGGTGCGACCGCGAACGCGCGCGCCACCGCCGCCCGCTGCGCCATGCCCCCGGAGACCTGCCCGGGGCGCTTGTTTCGGTGTTCCCACAGCGACACGGCGGTCAGGTAGCGTTCGGCCATCTCGTCCACGCGGGCCTTCTTCCACTGCGGACGCGACTCCTGCACGGCCACGCGCACGTTGGCGTGCAGGCTCAGCCACGGCAGCAGGGAATAGTTTTGGAACACCATCGCCCGGTCCGGCCCGGGCCCGCCGATCGGCTGCCCGTCGAGGAGCACGGCGCCCCGGTCCGCCTTGACGAGGCCGCCGACGATGTTGAGCAGGGTGGACTTGCCGCAGCCGGAGTGCCCGATGAAGGAGACGAACTCGCCGGTGTCGATGTGCAGGTCCACGCCGCGCAGCACGTCCTGCGACGCGTGTCCGCGGCGGCTGAACGACTTGTGTATGTCGCGGATCGCGAGGCTCATGAGTGCACCTCTTCGGGGGTGGCCCAGCGGGAGAGCTTGAGCAGGATGGCGTCGAGCACCAGCCCGACGAGTCCGATCAGGACGATCGCGGCCACGACCTTGTCGAGCTCCAAGGCGTTGTAGGAGTTCCACACGAAGTAGCCGATCCCCGAGTTGCCCTGCAGCATCTCCACCGCCACGATCACCATCCAGCCGATGCCCATGGACAGGCGCAGCCCGGTGATGATGGACGGCAGCGCGTTGGGGATCAGCACGTGCCACAGGTAGGCCAGCGGGCGGAACTTGAAGACCACGGCCACGTTGCGCTGATCGCGCGGGATCGCGCCCGCGCCCGCCGCGGTGTTGAGCAGGGTCGGCCACAGCGCGGTGATGAAGATGACGATGATCGCCGACTCGGCCGGCTCCTTGATGATGTAGAGCCAGATGGGAAACCAGGCCAGCGGAGACACCGGCCGCAGCACCTGCACGATGGGGTTGAGCGCGGACCACACCGGCCGCACCGAACCCATCACCAGCCCCAGCGCGATGCCGACCAGCGCGGCCAACCCGAAGCCGATGAACACGCGGCGCAGTGAGATGTACAGGTGCAGCCCGATGCCCTTGTCGTTGGTGGTGTTGAAGAACGGCCGGCTGAGCAGGTCGCCCAGGGTGCGGGCGCCGTCGAGCGGCGTCGGCACGGAGGCGGAGCCGCGCGCCGCGAGCCACCACAGCGCCACGAACACCGCCGTGCCCGCGATGGCCCATCCCAGCGCCGCCGCAGCGTTTCTGAGAACCGGGTAGGTCATGCGCGCTTCGCCTCCTCGGCCACCTTCGCCGGGTCGAACGTGGTGTTGTCGAGCTTGACGTGGAACGGCGCCATGTTGTCGCCCGGCACCTTCACGCCCTCGGCCGCGGCCACCTTGGCGTAGACGTCGTGCAGGATCAGCCCGTCGGCGAGCTTGGCATAGTCGGGGGTTTCCTTGAGCAGACCGAATCTTTGGTACTGCGAGAGGAACCAGTACACATAGGAGCGTCGCGGGAAGTTGGTCACGCCGTCGCGATGGAACATCATCTGGTCGCCGGTGTACGTCTTCGAGCCGAGGCCTGCGCCGAGCTCGTACTGCCCGAGCAGGCGGCCCTCGATGTTGGCGGCCTGCGTGTTGACGTAGCCGACGGGAGCGAGCATGGTCGCCAGCTGCTTGCGGTTGGCCAGGTCGTCGAGCCACTTGCACGCCTTGAACGTGGCGGCCATGACGTCGCCCAGCGTGTCGGTGTCACCGGTGAGCTTCGTGCCGACCACGAGCGCCTTCTCCGGGTGGTGCTGCCAGATGTCCTGCGTCGTGATGTGGGTGAAACCGACACCGTTCTGTACGGCCACGGCGCCCCACGGCTCGCCGACGCAGTATCCCTCCTGGTTGTTGGCGGTCATGTTGGACACCATCTGCGGCGGCGGGACCGCGGAGATCTGCACCTTGGACGTGTCGGCCTTGGTGGCCTTGAGCCAGTAGCGCAGCCACGTGTCGTGCGTGCCGCCCGGGAAGGTCATCGCGAGTTTGGGTGACTCCTTCTCCAGCAACGCCTTTGCCGCTGCGAGGTCGCCGTAACCGGCGCCGGCGAACGCCTTCTTCAGCGTGATCGCCTGACCGTTGTTGTTGAGCACCATGGCAATCTTGAGATCCATCGTCCCCGCCTTGCCGCCGATGCCGGTGGCCACCGACATCGGCAGGCTGAACAGGCAGTGCGCCCCGTCGATCTCGCCGCTGAGCAGGTTGTCCCGCGTCGCCGGCCACGACGCCTGTTTGATCAGCTCGACGTCGAGGCTGCGTTGCGCGAAGTACCCGAGCTCCTTGGCGGCTATCAATGGCGCGCAGTCTGTGAGCGCTATGAAACCAAGCTTGACCTTTCGCACGGGTTTGTCGCCGGCGGCGACCGGGGTGGCGGCGGGCTGCTCGTCGACCGCGCAGGCCGCGAGCACGCCACCGGTGGCGACCGCTGCCGCCGCTGATCCGCCGAGACGAAGAAAGCCCCGGCGGCTTAAAGAGGACTCCATGGCCCGTGACCGTAGGGACGGCAGGAATCGTGGCCATTGCCGTGCCGTCAATACCGCGTGAGGCAACATGCACAACGGACTTGTTTCGGCGGCATTAATATCGACGGCTGCCGGACACATGGCGTGCGTGCGCTGTCGAGAGCAGACACTCACGCGCGCGTCTCGGCTCGGCAACGCGGGCGAAACGGTGCCCCCGCACACTGCCCGCATGACGTCGACCGCAATGGGCGCGGCGCTGACAGGATACACCGTCGCCGTCACCGATCCCGGGCTGCACGACGTCGCCGCGCGGCTGCGCGCCCACGGCGCGTCCACAATGGACATGCCGCTGATGCAGGCCGTACCGGCTCACCTGGATGCGAGACTGCGCAGCGCCACCCGGCGACTGATCCGGCGGCCGGCCGACTATGTCGTGGTCGCGAGCGCGGCCGGATGGCAGCGCTGGCACCGGGCCGCCGCGGTATGGGGGCTGTCCGGCGCGCTCGACGCGAGCCTGGGCCGGGCGACGGTCCTGCCGGCCGACCAGGATGCCGGACTTCCGCACGGGCCGGCGCGGGTGGCGATAGTGGTCGACGAACAACCGCCGGCATTGTTGCTCGATCGGTTGCGCGGCAAGGACAACGACCTGATCGTGATCCCGACCCTGCGGTGGGCGCTGCCGATGGGCCTGGCGCCGCTGCACCGGCTGGCCCGCATGGTGATCCAGCGCGAGGTCCACGCGGTGACGTTCGGCACGGCGACGGTCGCCCATGCGCTGGTGGACATCACCGCGCGTACCGGCCGCGGCGGCCTGTTGCTGCGTGCCCTGGCCACAGACGTCGCCGTCGCGGCGGCCGACGCCGAGTCCGCCGCGCCGTTCCTGAGCCGCGACATCCCGGTGCTGGTGGCGCGGGAGGGCTTGGCGCGGCTCGTCTTCGACGCGCTGGTGGCGAGGCGCAGGGTGTTTCGGGCGCGCGGTCGGCACTTCGCGGTGCAGGGCGACGCGGTGGTCGTGGGTGGCGTGGTGATCCGGCTGCAGCCGCGGGCCGCCACCGTGATGCGGTCGCTGGCCGACTATCCGGGGGGCACGCTTTCGCGGGCCGCGCTGGAACAGCTCGCGGCGCCGGCGCGCCCGGCGGGTGTCGAGCGGGCGGTGGGGCTTTTGCGGGCAGGGCTGGGCGAGTACGCGTGGCTCGTGGCGACCGTGCACGGGCGCGGCTACCGTCTCGCGATCGACTAGGCCGTGCTCAAAATAGCCAAAGATCCTTAAACGCGGCCTAGATCCAATCAAAAATCGGCCTGGGTGGGCCGGCGGCGATGCGATCCCCGGCCGCGGCGACACCCCCGCGCCACCAGCCCATGGCCTCGATCCACCATGTCATGCCCGCATTCGCATACGGCGCGAGGTCTTCGGGGCCGGTGGAGGCGCCCTCAAGCGCGATGTCGAGCGGCCCCACGACCCCCGCGGCCGCGGCGAAGTCTTCCGGCGGTGCGTTGTGCGACCGTTGATCGGCGAACGTGGGCATGGCGCCGTCGAAGCGGGCCGCGCGCCGCAGCCCCGCCCGGTGGGGCCAGCGACCGCCGCACCAGATGGGGTAGCCCCGCGGCTCCAGCCGCGCCAGGCCCTCGTCGAGGGCGCGCCCCCGGGCACGCAGGTCAGCGTCGAGCCCGAAGTCGGTGTATTCGCGATCCATCGAGCCGATCGTGGCCACGATGGTCAACCGCCCGCCGGACAGGGCCGAGATCGCCGCCAGATCCTGGGCGACATCCTGCACCTGGCGTCGCGGCAGCGCGACCGTCAGGATGATCCGCACGCGGGCGGTGGCCGCCGCGATCGCCGACGCCGCGACCACCGAGCTGGTCACGGGCCATTCGGGCTGGTGATAGAGCACGTGGTCCCACAGGTGCACGCCGTCCCAGCCGTGCCGCTCGGCCGAGGCCGCGAGCTCGAGCAGCGTGCCCGGGTTGCCGAACTCGCCAACGGTCGGCAGCCCCACCGCGTATTGAACCCCCACGCTAGGCGCCATATCGGGCGAGGATCAGCGTGCCGCCGTCCAGCGTGCGCGACTCGAGCAGGCGCAGCTGCACGCGCGTCCCACCCTCGAACACGGGCGTGCCACCGCCCAGGAGCGCGGGCCCGATCATCAGGTGGATCTCGTCGACCAGGCCGGCCACGAGCAGCCCGTTCCACATGGTGCGGCTGCCGAACACCAGGATCTCCTTGCCGGACTTGGCCTTGAGCTCGGCCACCCGCTCGTGCGCGAGCGCCCGTGGCACGATGGTCGTGGTGCTGTCCCACGGGGCCGTCTGCTCCGGCGTGAGCGTGTCGGAGATGACCATCTTGTCGATGGCGTTGTTGAGCCGCGAGATCTCCCGCTCGACGGGCCTGACGTCGGGTTTGTCGGCGACCGGCGGCCAGTAGCTCCTGAATCCCTCGAAGGACTTGCGGCCCAGCAGAAGCGTGCCTGCGGCGCGCAGGCGCTCGGCGTTGTAGTCGTCGAACGTCTCGTGGAACGGCAGCGCCATCACATCGTTGCCCGGGCCCTCGTAGTACCCGTCCAGCGAGATGAGGTTGCACACGATCAACTTCCCCATGGGCTCAGCGTAGTCCGGCCCGCCCCTGCGGTCCCGGCTACACTGGCCGCGTGGTTTTCGAGAAGAGCGAAACCGTTCCCGGCGCGGCGCGCAGCACCAAGCAGCGGGGCGAGATCCTCTCCCTGCTGCGCGAGACCGAAGACTTCCGCACCGCGCAGCAGCTCTTCGCCGATCTACGGCAGCAGGGCAGCAAGATTGGGCTCACCACGGTCTATCGCAACCTGCAGGCGCTGGCCGACGCCGGGGAGGCCGACACCATGCGCCTGCCCAACGGCGAGCAGCTCTATCGGCTGTGCGGCCAGGGGCGTCATCACCACCACCTGGTGTGCCGCGGCTGCGGGCGCACGATCGACATCGAGGGCCCGGCCGTGGAGAAGTGGACCGAGCGGGTGGCCGACGAGCACGGCTTCACCGACGTGTCCCACACGCTCGAGATTTTTGGCACCTGTGCCACGTGCGCGGGCAGCAGTCGCTGACCTGAAGGGACACGTGCGCTACGTGCGCGGGCGGTAGTCGCTGATCTGGTAGCACGCCTCGTCGTCGATGGAGTTCTTCAACGGATCCAGCTCGATCTTGGTGGGGTGGCCGTCGGCCGGGTCGAATTCGGCCTTGGCCACGTGAGCGCCCTCGTGCCGCGCGGTCTCGTATTCGTCGAGCAGCTGCTTGAGCGTGGGCAGGTTGGCCAGCAGCTTCGGGTCGGAGGCGATGCGCTGCGCCGCCTCATCGACGCCGGCAGCCTTGGTCACCTTGCCGTCCGCGACCGTGATCTGGAAGCGCCCGATCAGCAGGCGCTCGCCGCAGCGTGAGTCGACCGTGTATTCGTATTGCGCCGGTTCCTGCCATTGAGCGGCCGACTGGGCGGTTGGGCCGGGACCGGTGCCGGCGCACGCGCCGAGCAGTAGAACTGTCGCCAATGCGATTCTCAATGATGACCTAGACGTCGGGCATTTCGGTCGGGTTCCCTATGCAACCTTCCCCGCTCCAACCGCGTGTGTCAGTATGCATGCGGTCTTTGCGGGGAGGATGTTTCATGAGGCGCTTAGTAGCCATGGTGTGCGTTGCGGGCGCGGTCACGTTGATCGGCGCGTGCAAGGCGGCCCCACCGTCCACATCGGATGGCGCGCCGCCTTTCGTTGCGCCCGTTGCGGAAACGACGCCCACGGCCACGCCATCGCTGGAGCCCTCTGCTGAGCCGTCGCCCACCACGCAGGCGCCATCGCCCTCGCCCTCGCCCACGCCGTCCAAGCCCGCCTGCAAGGATGGCAAGCACCAGCTGGAGGTCGAGCAGGTGCTCAACGATCTGGGCGGCTACGGCAAACTTTCGGCCGATGGCAAGCAGTCCGATGCCGACTGTGCCGCGATCAAGAAGTTCCAGACCCGGTTTGGCCTGCGGCCGGTCGACGGTGTGCCGGGCGCTGCCACGCTCAACGTCGCGAAGCGTTTGAAGGCAAGCGATCCCGCCCGCTGCGGCGCCGGGCCCGAGCTGACCGCGTGCATCGACCTGACCAACCAGACGACGTGGCTGATGCGCGACGGCAAGGTGATCCACGGACCGACCGTCACCCGCACGGGCTACAACCACCCGGACGGCAAGGGCGGGCCGACCCCGTCGGGCAGCTTCAAAATCATCGAGCGGCAGCGCAACAACTGGACCGAGACCTTCAAGGTGTACCTGCAATACTGGCAGCGCATCATGGGCGACAACGGATTCCACGAGACCACGACATACATTCACGACATGTCGCTCGGCTCGCACGGCTGCGTCAATCTGCTCAAGTCCGACGCCATCGCCTACTGGGAGACGATAAAGGTGGGCACGCCGGTCAAGGTGTTCGGCCGCAGGCCCGGCACGTAGGGGCCGCCGCGCCGGGCGGTTGGTGCGCGCTGGCGGTACGCTTCCGCGTCATGACGACCGAACCGATTACCACCGACAGCAGCACGGGGTCACCGTCCGCCGAGGCGTCGCCGGCGGGGATCACGCCCAGCGTGACGCCCGCGACGGTCTTTCCGGCCTCGTTTCAGCAACGCGGCCGCGAGGCCGTGGACAAGATCGAAGATGCGGCGCACCGGGCGAGCGACGCCGTCGAGCGCGCCATCGGCCGCGTGCGCAACACGGCCGAGTTGGCTGCGGAGCGCGGCGTTACCAGCATCGCCGACGAGGTTGTAGGCAAGATCGCGGGGATCGCGGCACGCGAGGTGGACGGCGTGTATGACCTCGGCGGCGACTTCGCGCGCGGCTTCGCGTTCCTCAAGGAGGCCGTGGGGCTCGGCGACGCCGACGGCGGCAGCGAATCCGACCGTGGCGTGCGGGTGCGGCTCGAGGGCACCACGGCCGCCATCGACATGACCATCGTCATCGAGTTTGGCTATGTCGTGCACGCGGTGACCGATGCCGTGCGGGTCAAGGTGATCGCCTCGGTCGAGACCATGCTCGGCCTCGAGGTGACCGAGGTCAACATCCGGGTCGACGACGTGCACGTCTCGGACAAGGCGGAGGCCGCACAAGCGGCGTAGGAGCCATCGGGCGGGGCCGACGGCCTCGCCCAATGGCGTTCAGGCCGTGATGGCTTTGCCCGACTTCGCGCCGATCAGGCCGAGCAGCAGCGCCCACAAGGGGAACATGACCAGTCCGGTGATGGCCGCGCCGAGCTGCTGCCCGGTCAGCGTGGCCGCGAGCAGGCCGGCACCGTAGAGCAGCCCGCGCCGGCGCCGATGCGGCGGGCTGTGCGGCTTTCAGCCAGCGCCCCGGGTGGTTTCAGCGCGAGCCACGGATACGTGGCGAGCAGGAGGCCGCACGCGATCAGCAGGTCGACGCGGCGGCCGTCGCCGAGCGGGTTGTGCACGGCGTGGTTGGCCAGCGGGTAGCGGGCCAGCACATAGACGCCGATCGCGGCACACGCCGCCACGCCCGCGAACACGGCGGCGCTCGCCTCGTTGAGCCTCGGTTTGACCGGCCTGGCGAAGGCGACGAACGCGCAACCGAGCGCGAACTGCCAGCGCCCCTCGGTGATGCGGGCGAGCTCGGCGGTCATGGCGCGGCCCCAGTCGCGCCGCTCGTGCGAGAGCATGCGGACCGCCCGGTCGAGCAAAAACACGGGGCCGTCCAATCCGGACACTCGCTTGGCGCGGAAACCCTGCCACAGCAGCGAGACGGCGGCGAGCCCAAGCGGTACCAAAATAAGATAAATGCCCATCATGTCGTACCCTCCGTGCGCAGCCGCAGCGTCGTCGAAGACTTGGGTGCCGGGGCGGGCAGGGCCTCGGCCGCCGTGATGCCCTCGCCGGTGAGCCGGTAGAGGTGGCGCGGCGGCGTGCCGCCCGGCCTGTCGAGCTCCCAGTCGGTTTCGAGCAATCCCTGGTCAGAGAGGCGGATGAGGATCGGATAGAGCGTGCCGGCCTTGAGGCCCAGCTGTTTGGACAGCTCGTAGCCGTAACGCCACCTGGCCGGGTCCTCCGCCAGGGCCTGAATCACCGCGATTGTCTGCGCCGACGGGCGCCTCGTGCGAGCCATGCCATTAACTCTACATATATAGAGTTAGTGTGTCGAGCGGAACGGGGAGACGCCAGTAAGATCCGGTGGGTGCGAGCCGTGACAGATCACGCCAATCTCCCCGCCAGTGCGCTGCTGTGGGAGGTGGTCGCCGTCTCCACGGCCTGGCTGGACCGGCACAACGGGCGCGACCCGCACGAGGTCACCCTGCGCATCCTCAAGGTGCTGGAGGAGGCGGGCGAGGTCGCCGCCGCACGCATCGGCACGCTCGGGCAAAATCCGCGCAAGCGCGTCTGCCACAGCCCCGAAGACACCGCCGCCGAGCTGGCCGACGTCATCATCACCGCCGCCGTGGCCATCGAGTCGCTCGGATTGTCCGCACCGGACGTGCTCGCCGCCGCGTGCCGCAAGGTCCTCGACCGGATCGACCACGAAACAGACGGTGAGGGGTCCAAGTGATCGCCATCCCCGCCGGGCACGTCACGCTGTCGGACCGGCGCACGAAGCGGCGCTGGCAGGTGGAGCTCGGGCCGTATCTGCTGGGCGAGTTCCCGGTCACGCAGGCGGAATACGCGGACGTGACCGGGCTGCGCCCGAGCGCCGCGCGCGGTGACCGGCGGCCCGTCGAGAGCGTGTCGTGGTGGGATGCCGTGCGCTACTGCAATGTGCTGTCCAAACGCGACGGACTGGACCCCGCCTACCGCCTGGACAACGAGGTGATCGAGTGGGACTCGGGCGCGGCCGGGTATCGGCTGCCGACCGAGGCCGAATGGGAGCATGCCTGCCGGGCGGGCGCCGACGGGCCGCGCTACGGGCCGCTCGACGAAATCGCTTGGTATCGCGGCAACTCCGGCGAGCGGATGCACGACGTGGGCGGCAAGCGGCCCAACGCCTGGAGCCTGCACGACATGCTGGGCAACGCGTGGGAGTGGTGCTGGGACATCTACGACGCCGAGGTCTACGGCGGCTACCGGGTGTTGCGCGGCGGCGGCTGGTTTGACGAGCACTGGAGCTGCCGCGCCTCGGTACGCCGCCGCAGCCACCCGGACCTGCGCATCGACGACGTGGGCTTCCGCCTGGCCCGCAACGTGCGGTGAAGGCTGGCCCGCCAGGCGCGGTGGAGGCTGCCCGCAACGCGCGGTGAAGGCTGGCCCGCAGCGTGCGGTGAAGGCTGGCACGTAACTCCGGTTAGTCGGCTCTCGACAACGCGGTGCCGTTGCGCTTCAATGCTGAGAGCGCTCTCTCAGTGGGAGGAAAAATGCACCCGTCCCTGTCCCGACGGCGCCTCATGGCGCTGTCCGCCACGGCCGTGCTCGCCCAGCTCGGCCTGCAAAACCCGGCGTCGGCCTCCGGCGGCGACAAGGTGGTCGACCGGCGGCTGGCCGAGTCGGCCGACCGCGCCTATCGATACCTCGACTTCGTGATGGACGCCTACGGGCAGGGCGCGCAGCCGCGCCTGCTGCAGAGCTACAACAACGAGTCCGGGCTGCTGACCGCCGCGTTCATCTACGACAATGCCCTGGCAGCGCTGGCCTACCTGGCGCGGCCCACGCGCGAAAACGTGCGCCGCGCCCGCGTGCTCGGCGACACGCTGCTGTGGATCCAGTCCAACGACGAGACCTATTCGGACGGCCGCGTGCGCCAGGCCTATGCGGCCGGCCCGATGGTGTTCTACGGCTGGTCGCCCGAGTTCCCCGGGCTCGTCCGGGCGGACGGCAAGGCCGCGTTCCTGTGGCCGTTCGGGTTTTCGGGCTCGTCGGTCGGCGACATGGCGTGGGCCGCGATCGCGCTCGCGCAGCTGCACCGGCAAACCTGCGACCGCCGCTATCTCGACGGTGCCACCGCGCTGGGGGAGTGGATCCGCGCCCGGCCCTCGCCTCACCGGTTCGGCGGATATCACGGCGGCGTGCAGGCCGACGGCGTCACGCCGCAGCCGTGGGCGTCGACCGAACACAACATCGACGCATACGCACTGTTCAAACTGCTTGGCTGGCACCGGGATGCGCGCGTCGCCGGCGACTTCGTCCGGACGATGTGGAATGCCGAGGGTGGACATTTCTGGACTGGCACGACCGAGGACGAGATAAACCGGACCGTCCTGCCGGAAGACGTGAACACGTGGTCGTTCCTGAGCCTGCGCGATCGCGCGTTCGCGGGCGCGATCGACTGGACGGCAACGCATCTGGCCAACACCGACGGCGACGTCAGCGGTGTCACGTTCAGCGATTTGAGCAAGACGCTGACCGGCAACGTGCCGGGCACCGAAATCCCCAACAACCGCAACGCCGTCTGGCTGGAGGGCAACGGGCACATGGCCGCCGCCCTGCTGGACCGGCGCCGTCCGGGCGACCGCGATCGCGCGGTGCGCTATCTGCTGGGGGCGGCCGAGGCACAGCGGACGCTGGGCTCGGGTCAAACCGTCGGCCGCACAAGCGATCCCGCCAACGGACGGCTGTCCAACCCGGGCGAGGGCGGCAACTGGACCGGCCCGCCGCTGCCCGCGCGGTCCGGGATCGTCGCGGCGACAAGCGCCTTCGACACCGGCTTCGGGTTTGGCTACTTCCCCAATCAGCACGTGGGGGCGACCAGCTGGTTCCTGATGGCCGCGCACGGTGCCAATCCTTATAGCGGTTCGTGAGCGAAAACGGTGTCGGGTAGACGACTCCACGCGGCGTAATCGACTACCCTCGATTCGTGGCACACTACGCTCTGTCCCACTTCGATCACTGTCGATCTCTGTGGTGGGCAAGGGAGAAAGGCAAACGCCATGTCTTCTGTCCTCAAGCGTGGCTGGATCGCCACCGTTCTCATGGGCCTGGTCGTCGGCGGGCTCTCCGCCGCTGCCCCGGCCTCGGCATCGCCATCAACACAGGCGTTACCGGGCCCCTTATCCTTCGTGTCCAACCTCGATCTCGAGTGCTTCCGGACGCCGCTCTACCAGCCGCCAACGACCACGGTCATCACCCAGCACATCAACCCGGTGCTGGCGGGCCTGCCGGTCGAGACCCACGTGCTCGGCCCGCGTGAGCAGCTGTGCGTGCCGGTGGCGAAAAACAACGTGTTCCCGCCCGGCCCGGTGCTCGACTTCATCCGGTTCGTGGACCTGGCCTGCTACCGGATCACGGGCGCCAACGTGAACCGGCCGCTCAACCTGCGCCACCTCAACCCGCAGTACCAGAACCTGCCGCCCAAGAACGTGGTCATCACCGTGCCGCAGCAGCTGTGCGTGCCTGTGGTAAAAAACGGCCTCTTCCCACCGGCCGAGGTGCGCATGCTGGTGCAGTTCATCGATCTCAAGTGCTACGTCGAGCAGCCCATCGCCGCGCTGAATATCGGGGTCAACCTGCGCCACCTCAACCCGGTGCTGGCAGGCCTGCCCCCGCACAACGCCGGCATCACCACCAACCGCCAGCTGTGCGTGCCCGTGCGCAAGAACAACCAGGCGATGCCGGCCGCCGTGTTCAACATCGTGCGCTGGATCGATCTGGAGAAGTACGACCTGGTCACGCCGGCGCTGAACCCACCGGTCAACTTGACCATCAACCACATCAACCCGGCGCTGGTCGGCCTGCCGACCGAGTCGGTGCAACTCCAGCAGGCGACCCAGATCCTGCTCCCGGTGGCGAAGAACAACATGATCCCACCAGGACCGTGATCCCGTCAGGAACTGACGGCATCGCACCTCCGGCGTGGCCGCTCCCGTCTATCCGGCGGGGCGGTCACGCCACCGCTCGGGGTCTATCCGGCAGAGCGGGAGCCCCACCGCTCGGGGCGGGCGAACTCCGGCGGCAGTTTCGTCTCCCCATCACCGGTGGCGGCCTCGAGCTGCGGCGGGGTGAGGAACAGCGCCGTGGACAGGTCGGCGCCATGCAGGCGCGCGCCCCGAAGGTCGGCGCCGGTCAGGTCGGCCAGCCGAAGGTCCGCGCGGGAGAGGTTGGCGCCCAACAGGAGCGCGCCGCGCATGCTCGCGCCGCGCAGATCCGCCCCGGCGAGGTCGGCGCCGATCAGCTGAGCACCGCGATGGTTGGGGCCCTTGAGGCCGGCGCGGGCGAGCTCGCTCGCGCGCACGAGCAACTCGTTGACCCGTGCGCGATGGGCCTGCGCGTCAAAGGAGCCCACGTCTTTTGAACGTGTCCGGCGGTCCGTCTCATCCAGCGCGCGCCGCAAGTCGGCGTGGATCGGTGCGGCGGCAGGGATCGCGAGGGCGCCTTCCAGGTACCACATAAGCTCATGAAGAATCCGCATGACCGCGAAGGTCGCGAACATCCGGTCGCGGATCTCCGGATGGGTCCGCCAATCCCGCCCGCCAAAGGTGACCTGAGCCACCTTCTGGCCCGCGCCCAGGCAATCGAAGACGGTGCACCCGGTGAAGCCGCTGTCGCGCAGCCGGTGATGGATGCCGCAGCGGAAGTCGCGCTCGAGATTGGGGCACGGGCGGCCGGCCGGTTTGTCGATGGCAAACTCGGCCGACGCGGCAAACGCGGGCGCCACGCAGCACAGCGCGAAGCAGCGCGCGCAGTCCGCACGCAGGTCGGGACGCCCACCAATCACCCGGACAAGGCTACCGGGCGAGCTTCGCGCGCACGGTGGCCGCGTCCGGGTGCTGCATCATGTCGAGGATGCTCAATGCCTGCGCCCACGCCTCGCGCGCCGCTATCGGCTCGCCAAACATCTCGTGCGCGTCGCCGAGATGGATCAGCACGTCGGCCACGTTGTAGCGGTCGCCGATCACGCCGGACAGCTCGATCGACCGCCGGAAGCCCGCGATCGCGTCGTCGCGCTCCCCCAGATGCTGGTGCGCGTAGCCGAGGCTGTCCCACGTCGCCGCCTGCCCGGGCAGGTCGCCGAGCTCCTCGTGCAGCAGCAGCGCCTCGCGGCAATGCTTGAGCGCCTGCCGGTGCTCGCCGAGATGCGCGTGATACCAACCGATGTTGTTGTGGGCACGAGCCAGGCCGACCCTGTGGCCGGCCAGCCGGAACAGTTCCACTCCCTCGTAGGCATGTTGCAACGCTTCCTGGTATCTGTCGAGGCGCTCGAAAATGACGCCGAAGTTGATGTGCACGTGCGCCTGGCCCGCGTGGTCGCCGAGCCCGCGATAGATGTCGATGGCACGCGACATGTTGGTCCGCGCCTCGTCGGTCTGCCCGAGCCGGGCCAGGGCCCGGCCGAGGTCGCGATGCGCGATGGCCTGCCTGGCCAGGTCGCCAAGGCGCTGCGCCGCGCCGAGCGCGCTCGCCTGGCTGGACACCCAGTCGTGCAGGTGCCCACGCCGCCCGAAAAACGTGGACATGGTCCATGCCAGGTGATACGCCGATTCGTCGGCGCCGTGCGCGATCGCCAGGTCGATGGAGGCCAGCAGCACGGCATATTCGGCGTCGAACCAGACGAGCGCCTGCGGCCGGTCGGCCAAGGTCTCGGGGGTGACGCCCGGCCCCGCCGCGGGCGGGTCGAGAAGGTCGCGGTGCGGGTTGAGCAGCATCGCCGCCCCGTGCGCGGTATGCAGGTAGTGGTCGAGCATGCGCTGCAGCGCCCCATCGTTGTCGGTGTGCAGCTCGGCGGCGTGGGCGCGCAACAGGTCATGGAAGGAATATCGGCCGGGCGCGTGATGGGCGATGAGGTGGGCGCGTTCGAGCTCGGCCAGGGGAGTGTTGGCTCGCTCGCCGCCCAGGATGCTGGTGGCCGCGGCGGCCGTGACATCCGGCCCCGGGTGCACCGCGAGCAGGCGGAAGAGCCTTGCCGCGGCGGGGCTCACGGCGCGGTATGACCAGGAGAACACCGCGCGCACGTCGGCCAGCGGATCCGGGTCGGCGAACGCGTCGAGGCTGCGCAGCTGCTCGGCCACCGCGCCGAGCGGGAACTCGGGGTGGATCGCCGCGCGTGCCGCGACCACGGCGAGCGCGAGCGGCAGCCGGCCGCAGCGCGCGATGATCTCTTGTGCGGCGTCCGGGTCGCGGTCGATGCGGGCCTGCCCGAGTCGCTTGCGCAGCAGATCCTGGGCGTCCACTGTGGACAGCACGTCGAGCCCGATGGGGCGCGCGCCCTCGGTGGCGACGAGCCCGGTGAGGCTTTCCCGGCTGGTGACGAGCGCGAGGCAGCCGGGCGACGCGGGCAGCAGCGGGCGCACCTGTTCGGCGTCGAGTGCGTTGTCGAGCACGACGAGCATGCGCCGGTCGGCGAGCACGCTGCGATAGCGCGCCGTCAGCGCCTCCACCGGCTCGGGCGCCGGGTGCGGCGCGATCCCGAGCGCGTCCAGGAAGCCGCGCAGCGCCTCGGCCGGCGGTTTGGGCGCGCCCGACGGGTCGAACCCGCGCAGGTTGACATAGAGCTGGCCGTCGGGGAAGCGTGCGGCCATGCCGTGCGCGGCCCGGACCGCGAGCGCGGTCTTGCCCACGCCCGCCATGCCCGTGATGACGCAGACCGTCGCGGGGAGCGCGCTGTCTATTGTGGACAGTTCGGCTGCTCTCCCGGCGAACGCCGTGACGTCGGGCGGGAGCTGGCGGGGCACGATCGCCTGCACGGGCGCCGGTGCGACCGCGATGGGCCGGTCTCCGGTCAGGATGTCGTGATACACCCGCTGCAGGGCCTCACCCGGATCGCTGCCGACCTCGTCGGCCAGCAGACCTCGGGTCCGGTGATATTGCTCCAAGGCGTCGGCCTGCCGGCCGGCGCGAGACAGCGCGATCATGAGCTGGCCCACCAGGCGCTCGTTGAGCGGGTGGGCGGCGGCCCGCGCGGTGAGCTCCGGCACCAGGTCGGCGTGCTGCCCGGCGCGCAGCCGCAGATCATGGCGATCCAGCTCAGCCGCCATCCGCTCGGCCGAAAGCGTCACGCGCAGCGCGTCGAGCCACGGATTTTCCAGCTGGGAGAACGGCTCTCCGCGCCACAGGGCGACGGCAGCGTGCAGCAGGGACAGGCGCTCGTCGTCGCCGGCGGCGGGTTGGCGCGCCAGCTCGACCAGCCGCCGGAACCGGTGCAGGTCAACCGAATCCGGGTCGGCGTCGAGCGTGTATGCGCCCTGCCTGAGCACGATCGGCGCGCCGCCCAGCGCACGCCGCAGGCGGGAAACATAGCTGTAGAGCGCGTTTTGCACCCGCTCGGGTGGGTCGGCGCCCCAGACGCGCTCTATAATGCTGCCAATCGCGACCGGCCGCCCGACCTCGACCAGTAACACCGCGAGCACGCACTGTTGCCGAGCATGGCCGAGATCCAACAGCCGGCCGTCGAGGCGCGCCTCGAGCGGCCCAAGCAGGCCGAACTGCAGATTCAAGGTCTGCACAAGATTCCCACATGTTCAGACACGGACGATGACCCTACGTGAAGACTACGCGTTGCGCGGCTGTGTTTTTGGGGGGACGTTGCTTCGGATCTACTTCACGGCGAAGGACCTTGCCCGCGTCACGATCGCGGCCGAGCCCGACCCGCTGTGGGAGGTGCTGCTCAGCCTGCACATCGTCCATGGAGACGACGGCCCGCTGGTATATGGGCCGTGGCGAAGGCATGTGCGCCGCAGCGTGCCGTCGGCGGACATGACCCTGCTGCGGGAGCTGAGCCCGCCGACCGGGTACTCGCCGGACTTCCTCACGCCGGTCGGGTCGGGGCCCGTGCTGGACCCTGCGGTCGACCGGCTGATGTCCACGCCGCGCTCGCGCGTGCTGGCCGATCTCGGCTATCTGGCGGCGCGGCGGCGGCCCACCCCGTGGACCCGCTCGCTCGCGTCCGGCTCGGCCTCATCGATGGGGCGGCTCGGGCGCGCCGTGCGGTCCTATCACGACACCGCGCTCCTGCCGTACTGGCGGTCGATCCGGCAGCACGTCGTCGCCGACCGGGCCCGGCGGGTGGTCCAGCTGGCCACGCTCGGCGTCGACCATGTGCTGGCCAACCTGCATCCGGGCGTGCGCTGGGAGTCGCCCGTGCTGCAGATCCGGGAGTTCGCCGACAACGAGGTGCAGCTGGACGGGCGCGGCCTGTTGTTGCAGCCGTCTTTCTTCTGCTGGCAGGCGCCGACCAAGCTGCGCCATCCCGGCATGTCGCCGGTGCTCGTGTATCCGACCCAGCCGCCGCCGGGAACCCTTCAGCGGTACGAAAAGCCGGCGCTCACGGCGTCGGCGCCGGCGCTGTCGTCGCTGGAGTCGCTGATCGGGCGCACGCGCGCCGTCGCGCTGGAGGCCACGGTCTCCGGCTGCACGACGAGCGCGCTCGCCCGCGTCTGCGGCATTTCCGTCGGCGCGGCCAGCCAGCAGGCCACCGTGCTGCGTGATGCCGCGCTCATCACCACGCGCCGCGATGGCCTGTCCGTGCTGCACGAAATCACCCCGCTGGGACTATCTCTGCTCACCGCCGCCGGAGGTTGAGCCGCGGCCATTGGGTGAGCCGCCGCCGGAGGTTGAGCTGCGGCCATTGGGCGAGCCGCGGCTGGAGGTTTGAGCCGGTAGACAGGATGGTCAGACCGGCGCGGTTTTGGCGAGGTCCCAGTTGCCGGGGTCACTGTCCCACCGCATCGTCGGGGCGCCGAAACCGCCGGAGCCGTCGGCGAGAAACACAAACAGCCGCGTCTGATAGTTGGCGTAGCTGTAGAAGGCGCCGATATCGGCGTTGCCGTCGCTGTTGAAGTCCGCGGCCACCAGCCGGGCGAGCGTGGGGTCCCAGTTGCCGGGGCCGCTGTCCCACCGCACAGTGGGAGCGTGGAATCCGCCGGTGCCGTCGGCGTAAAACACCCACAGCATGGTCCGGTTGGCGGCGAACGGGTCGTAGAAGACCGCGACATCGCCCAGCCCGTCGCCATTGAAGTCTCCGCCGGCGAAGCGCGCGCGTTCGAGATTCCAGTTTCCCGTCCAGCGTAAGGCTGGAGCCTGGAACCCGCCGGATCCGCCGGCGAGAGAAACGAAGAGTGCGGCCTGGACGCCACCGTAGGCGTAGAAGGTCACGACGTCGTTGAGACCGTCGCCGTTGACGTCGAGGGTGATTGTCGGCCGGTCGCTGTTGCCCGGCGAACTGTCCCACCACGACGGTGCGGATTGGACGGTCGCGGCGGCCGGCGTGGGGGCGGCCAGGATTGCTGCGATTAGGACGCTCGCCGCGACGAGTGCGCGCCCGATCGGGCGCAGGGACCATCTGTTGGCCATGGCCAACCTCCGTGGATAGGTGACTCGGACATGCGGGGCGCCCTCCGGGCATCACCTCGCATGTAAGGCTACGTTGTAGCCGCACATGTAGCGTGCGATACGTGGCCCGGGTTCACAAGCGTCGATCAGCTAGCCGACAGAGCCGACCGCGCGAGATTTGTTAACGCTCACGCCGGACGGAGTCGAAATATGTTCGACATGGGCTTGACATGTGCGCAGTGTTCACGTTAACAATGTTCGCGTTAACATCCCCTGCAGCCGAAGGCGGTCACCCCCCGTGTCCCTCGATCCCGCTGTCGACCTACCCGGAGAGGACCCGGGGCGCCGGCCGGCGGTGATGGCGGATGTGGCGAAGCTTGCGGGCGTCTCGCACATGACGGTCTCCCGCGTCATCAACGATCACCCAGCGGTGAGCCGCTTGACCCGGGAGCGGGTGCTCGCGGCCATGGCCGAGCTCTCCTACCGGCCCAACATCGCCGCGCGCACGCTGGTCACCGGCCGCACCCGCCGGCTCGGCGTGATCAGCGTGGATACGACGCAGTACGGGCCGGCCTCCATGCTCGTCGCGATCGAGCGTGCCGCGCGCGACGCCGGCTACGCGGTCGCGATCGCGAGCCTGGCCGCGCTCGACCGGGGCGCGCTGGGCGAGGCCGTGGACTTCCTGACTTCCCAAGCGGTCGAGGGCATCATCGCGATCACACCGCACACCGCGACCATGGCGGCGCTGCGCCATGTGCCCTCCGGTGTCCCCATTGTCGCGGTCGAGGGCGGGAAGGGGGCCGTGCCCACGGTCGCCGTCGACCAATACCTGGGCGCGTTCCTGGCCACCCGCCATCTGCTCGCCCTGGGCCACGCCACCGTCGCGCACATCTGCGGCCCGCAGGACTGGTATGAGTCGCCCGAGCGCGAGCGCGGCTGGCGCGACGCGCTCGTGGCCGAGGGCCGCGAGGTGCCCGCGGTCGTGGCCGGCGACTGGAGCGCCCGCTCGGGCCACGACGCCGCACGCAAGCTCATCGGCACGCCCGGCCTGTCCGCGATCTTCGTGGCCAACGACCAGATGGCCCTCGGCGCGCTGCGGGCCCTGCACGAGGCCCAGGTGGCCGTCCCCGACGAGATCAGCGTCGTGGGCTTCGACGACATCCCCGAGGCCGCCTATTTCACGCCCCCGCTGACGACCGTCCGCCAAGATTTCGGTGAGGTCGGCCGGCAGGGCCTTGACCTTCTGCTCGAACAGGTCGAGGGTGCGCCTCGCTCGCGCAGGCGCCGGGTCATCCCGCCCGACCTGGTCATCCGCAAGAGCACCACCGTCCCTCAGATGCGATTGGATTCCCAGTGAGCGCTAACGCAGAAGAGCAATATGTGGTGGGCGTGGACTACGGCACGCTGTCGGGCCGCGCGCTCGTCGTCAGGGTCAGCGATGGGGCCGAGGTCGGCACGGCCGTCCACGAATACCGCCATGGGGTGATCGACGATACCCTTCCGGCGACCGGTGCGGCGTTACCGCCGGACTGGGCCCTGCAGGAGCCGCGTGACTGGCTGGATGTGCTGCGCACGGCGGTGCCGGAGGCCGTGGCGGCGGCGGGTGTCGACCCGGCGCGCATCATCGGCATCGCCACCGACTTCACGGCGTGCACGATTTTGCCAACGCTCAAGGACGGCACGCCGCTGTGCCACCTGCCCGAGTTCGCCGGCCGACCGCACGCCTACGCGAAACTGTGGAAGCACCACGCGGCGCAACCACAGGCGGACCGGATCAACGAGCTGGCGCACGAGCGCAAGGAGTCGTGGATCGGCCGCTACGGCGGGAAGATCTCGTCGGAGTGGCAGTTTGCCAAGGGGCTCCAGCTTCTTGAAGAGGATCCGGAGGTGTACGCCCGCGCCGAGCGCTGGATCGAGGCCGCCGACTGGATCATCTGGCAGCTGTGCGGCGCCGAGACACGCAACGTCTGCACGGCCGGATACAAGGGCGTCTACCAGGACGGGCAATACCCCTCGCGCGAGTTCCTCACCGCGCTCAACCCGGACTTCGCCGGCTTTGTCGCCGACAAGCTCGAGCACCCGCTGTCCCCGTTGGGCGCCAAGGCAGGCGGGCTCAGCCCGCAGGCGGCCGCGCTGACCGGCCTGCCCACCGGCATCGCGGTCGCGATCGGCAACGTGGACGCCCACGTGACCGCGCCCGCCGCGCAGGCCACCCAGCCGGGCCAGATGCTCATGGTGATGGGCACGTCCACCTGCCACGTCATGAACGGCGACACTCTCGCCCTGGTGCCGGGCATGTGTGGCGTCGTGCGCGACGGCATCATCGCGGGCAGCTTCGGCTACGAGGCGGGGCAGAGCGGCGTCGGCGACATCTTCGCGTGGTTCGTCGACAACTTCCTCCCTCCGTCCTATCTCGACGAGGCGGCCCGCCGTGGTGTCAACGCTCACGAACACCTCAGCGACCTGGCCGCCGCGCAGCAGGTGGGCGAGCATGGGCTGATCGCGCTCGACTGGCACAACGGCAACCGCTCGGTGCTGGTGGACCACGAGCTGTCCGGTGTCCTGATCGGACAGACGCTGGCCACCCGGCCCGAGGACGTCTATCGCGCGCTGGTCGAGGCCACGGCTTTTGGCACCCGTACCATAATCGAGGCTTTTGAAAACTCAGGACTGCCGGTCACGGAGCTCATCGTCGCCGGCGGGTTGTTGAAAAACCGTTTCCTGATGCAGCTTTACGCCGACGTGACCAACCGCCCGCTGTCGATCCTGGCTTCGGAGCAGGGGCCGGCGCTCGGCTCGGCGATCCACGCGGCCGTGGCCGCGGGCGCCTATCCCGATGTGCCGAGCGCCGCCGCAGTCATGGGCCGCATCGACAAGCACGCCTACCTTCCCGATCCCGCGCGGGCGCGCGCCTACGACGCCCTCTTCGCGGAATACACGCTCCTGCACGACTACTTCGGCCGCGGCGGCAATGACGCGCTGCACCGGTTGCGCCGCATACGAAACGAGGCCCTCAACGCGGCGGAGGGCACGCTTGAGGAAAGCATACGAAACGAGGCTCGCGCATGAAAGACGACGTAGCACGCCTGCGTCACCAACTGGTTGGGCTGCACCAGGAGCTCATCCGCTGGGGCCTGGTCGTGTGGACGGCCGGCAACGTGTCGGCGCGCGTGCCGGGCGAGGACCTGTTCGTCATCAAGCCGAGCGGGGTGAGCTACGACGAGCTCACGCCCGAATCGATGGTCGTGTGTGACCTGGACGGCAAGCTCGTCGAGGGCGAGCTTTCCCCGTCCAGCGACACGGCCGCGCACGCCTACGTCTATCGGGAGATGCCCGAAGTCGGCGGCGTCGTGCACACCCATTCCACCTATGCCACCGCCTGGGCCGCGCGCGGCGAGCCGATCCCCTGCGTGCTCACGGCGATGGGCGACGAGTTCGGTGGGGAGATACCCATCGGCCCGTTCGCTCTCATCGGCGGCGACGACATCGGGCGCGGCATCGTCGCGACCCTGCGCGGTCACCGCTCACCGGCCGTGCTCATGCAAAATCACGGCGTTTTCACCATCGGCCGCAACGCGAAGGCGGCGGTCAAGGCCGCGGTCATGTGCGAGGACGTGGCCCGGACCGTCCACATCGCTCGGTCCGCCGGATCGCTGATCCCGATCCAACCCTCCGATGTGGACAGCCTCTACGACCGCTACCAAAACGTTTACGGTCAAGCGAAATAAAGGAGATGATTATTGTGTACCGGAAGATAGTCGCCGTATTGGCGGTGACAGGAGCAATGTTGGTCACCGCGGCGTGCGGTGACAACGCAGGCACCGGCGGCGGTGATGACAAGGGCACCATCGGCATCGCCATGCCGACCAAGTCGTCGGAGCGTTGGGTCGCCGATGGCAACAACATGGTGAAGGCGTTCCAGGACATGGGCTACAAGACCGACCTGCAATACGCCGAGAACGTGGTTGAGACCCAGGTCTC
>JBIOYB010000291.1:0-5799 GCA_044869915.1 Allorhizocola sp. | reverse complement strand
GGGCGGGCGCGCCGTGGTGCGGCCCGCCGGGGCTGCGGGAAGACCGGCGGTGGGGTGAGGTCAGGTGCGCTGAGGCCCGCCGGTGTCGGTGTTTCCGCCGGTGTCGGTGTCGGTCTTGCCGCCCAGGCTGTCGCCGTCGAGCCCGCTGCTGAGCTCGTCGAAGCCCTCGAGCTCGCCGAGGTCTAGCTGCGATTGGGCGAACGCGTCCGGATCGGCGAAGTCCTCTTCGGACGGTAGGAGGTCGGGGTGGCCCCATAGGGCGTCGCGGCCGGATACACCTCGATGCTCAGTCAGGGCCGTCCACAGGGCCGCGGCTTCGCGCAGCCGGCGCGGGCGCAACTCCAGCCCCACCAGGGCGGCGAACGTCGACTCGGCAGGACCGCCAGCGGCCCGCCGGCGCCGGAACGCCTCCGAGAGCTTGACCACGTTGGGCAGCCGGCCCTGTGCGGCCGTCTCGACTACGTGCACGACCCAGCCCTCGACCAGCGCCAGCGCGGTCTCGAGCCGGTTGAGCGCGGCCCGCTGCTGCTCGGTGTCCTCCTGGGCGAAGATGCCCTCGAGCTGGATCTCGCGCATGGTCTCCGGGTCGGACGGGTCGATGTGCCGCATGGCCTCCTCGATGGCCTCGCGGTCGACGCGGATGCCGCGCGCGTAAGCTTCCACAGCCGTGAGCACATGCCCGCGCAGCCACGGAACGTGCCCGAACAGGCGCTGGTGTGCCGCTTCACGCAAGGCGACAAAAAGGCGCACCTCATCGGGATCAAGTTCGAGGCCCTCTCGGTACACCCTAATGTTTGCAGGAATCAAAGCGGCGGTCCCAGCCGGTCCCAACGGCAACCCGATGTCACCTGCGGAAAGCACCTCGGTGGCGAGCTTGGCCAGGGCCTGGCCGAACTGGCCGCCGAAAAGCGCGCCACCGAGCGCGGTGATCATGGTGGACATCGCTCCGAGCTGGGCGCGCGCCTCCGGCGGCACGAGGTCGCCCATGGCCGCGACCATGCGCGCCGCGACGGGATCCGCCAGCTTGCGCCAGACATCCATCGTGTTGTATATCCACTCGTTGCGGTTCCACGCAGCGGTGGTGATCACGCCGCTCGGCAGCGCGGTCGTCGGCTCGAGCCACAGGTCTGCCAGGCGCAGCGCCTCGCCCACCTCGGCGCGCTCGGCGGCCGTGACGGCCGGATCGCCCTCGGTGTTGAGCGTGCTCGTGGCGACCTGGCGGGCAAGATCCCAGTTGACCGGGCCGCCGCCACCCGCTCCGCTCTGCGCTGCGGCCATGAGCTGCTGCAACCCGGCGATGAACTGCTGCATCTGCTGCGGGTCGTTTGGGTCTGGTGGTTGGCCGCCCGGGAGGGCAAAGCCGAACGGGGTGTCAGGCACGTGTTCCAAGGTACGCCAACTTGAGCCGACCTGACTCATACCCGCAACGAGATCGGGGAGATGTCAGGGGGACCCGTTAGGCTTTCGCGCATGAGGCGTAGGGGTCTGACCGTCCTGCTCGGTGTGCTGCTCACCCTGTTCCTGGGCTGGCAGATCGGGCGGGCCGACGTGCCATACGTCGCGCTGAGCCCGGGCCCGACGGTGGACACGCTGGGCGCTGTCGACAACCGGGGCACATCCTGCGCCGATCCGGCCTCCCCGGCGCCGCCATCCTCGCCCGCGCCGTCGCCCGAGCCGGCCTGCCAGCTGGTGATTCAAATCACGGGCACCTCGACGACCGAGAGCAAGGGCCAGCTCCGGATGGTCACGGTCTCGGTGCAGCCCAGCGTCAACCTGCTCGACGCGATCAGGGGCTGGATCTCCGGCGAGGACGCGGTGGTGCCGCGCAAGTTGATCTATCCGGAAGACAAGACCGAGCAAGAGGTCGAGCAGGAAAACAAGCAGGAATTCGAGAATTCCCAGACGAGCGCCGAGACTGCCGCCTTGAAATTTTTGGGGTACCAGACACAGGTTGCCGTGAATCAGGTGACCGCGGGCGGCGCGGCCGAGGGCAAGCTGCAGGTTGACGACGTCATCGAGTCGGTCGACGGCGAGGCGATCACCACGCCGCAACGGCTCCTTGATCTCGTGCGGGGCAAGCCTGTGGGCACGACGCTGAAGATCGGATATTCGCGCGCCGGTGCGGATGGCACCGTTGACCTGATCTCCAAGGCGGCCGACGACGGCACGCCGCGCATCGGCGTGGGCATCAAGACCGTCCAGCCGCACCCGTTCGATCTCCGGATCAAGCTCGACAAGATCGGCGGACCGAGCGCCGGCATGATGTTCGCGCTGGGCATCATCGACAAGATCAAGCCGGAGGACATGACCCACGGCAAGGTCATCGCCGGCACCGGCACGATCGACGACGAGGGCCGGGTCGGGGCGATCGGCGGCGTGCCGCAAAAGCTCCACGGCGCCAAAGACGCCGGCGCGATTGTCTTCCTGGTGCCGGCCGCCAACTGCGACGAGGCCAAGGCCAACGTGCCCGACGGGCTCACCCTGGTCAAGGTGGCCACGCTAGACGAGGCGATCAAGGCGCTCGACGCTCTCGGCACAGGTGGCCCGCTTCCATCCTGTTGATGTACAGGTTCGAGACGTAGGCTGGACCACCGTGGTAACCAGATCAAGTCAGCTACCCCGGATGAGCCGTCGCAGCCGGGCCTGGCTCATCGTCCTGACAGGACTACTCGTCGGTTTCGCGGTGCTCGGGTGGGTGGTCGAAGCCTGGACGGAGTGGCTGTGGTTCACCGAACTCGGTGCCACGCAGGTCTTCAGCGGGCAGCTGTGGACCAGGGTCGGGCTGTTCTCGGTGGCGTTCGTGTTGGTCGGCGGGTTCATTTTCGCCAACCTGTGGCTCGCCTACCGGATGCGTCCGTTCCTTCCCCCGACTGGGCTGCGGCAGGAGGCGCTGGAGCGCTATCGATACCTGCTCGGGCCGCGGCTGGGCCGCTGGTTCGCCATCGTGTCGGCGGTGATCGCGTTCTTCGCCGGGCTTGCCGCGCAAGGGCATTGGCAGCAGTGGATGCTGTTTCGCAACGCGCAGCCGTTCGGCGTGACCGACCCAGAGTTCGGCATCGACATCGGTTTCTATATCTTCCGGCTTCCGTTCTGGCAATACTTGCTGGGCACCGGCTTCACGGTGACCGTGCTGGCCCTGCTCGGTTCGCTGGCAGTGCACTACCTCTACGGTGGGCTGCGGCTGTCCGGGCCGGGCGACCGCATGACCACGGCGGCGCGGGCACACCTCACCGGGCTCGTGGCCCTGTTCGTGTTCCTCAAGGCGATCGCCTATGTGCTCGACAAGCGGGCACTGCTGCTCGACACCATCGCGGGCACCAAGCTCACCGGCGCGGGCTACACGGCGATCAATGCGCTGCTGCCCGCGAAGGAGATGCTCGCCTATATCTCGGTCATCGTGGCCGTGGCGATCCTCGTGTTCTCCAACGCGGTGATGCGCAACCTCGTGTGGCCGGGCCTCGCGCTCGGGCTACTCGGGATCTCGGCCGTGGCCATCGGCGGGATCTATCCGTGGGGCGTGCAGACGTTCCAGGTCGAGCCGAGCCGCAACATCAAAGAGGCGGAATACATCAAGCGCGCCATCGACTCGACGCGAGGAGCATTCGGGCTCGACGTGACGAAAAAGACCGACTACCGGTCGGGTGTGGTCGTCCCGCCCGCGTCGCTGGCGCAGGACCAGACCATCGTGCCCAACATCCGGCTGCTCGATCCGGCGGTCGTGTCGGAGGCCTACACGCAGCTGTCGCAGGTGCGCAGCTTCTACCACTTCGGCGACAAGCTCGACATCGACCGTTATCCGGTCAACGGCAAGATGCAGGACTTCGTGGTCGGCCTGCGTGAGCTGTCCTACTCGGCGCTCACCGGGACGCAGGACAACTGGATCAACCGGCACACGATTTACACACACGGATACGGGTTGGTGGCGGCGCCCGCAAATGAGGTGTGCGGTGCCGGGCAGCCCAAGTTTGTGTCCGGGTTCTTCGCCGGGACGACATCCTCGGCGGGCGGGTGCGCGACCGACCGGGATCAGATTCCGGTGACGCAGCCGCGGGTTTACTACGGCGAGCAGATGTCGGAGTACGCGATCGTGGGCAAGGCCTCATCGACGGCCGCCGACGCCGAATATGACCGGCCGGTCGGCGAGACGACGGACGCGCACCACACGTACGAGGGCAAGGGCGGTGTGCCGATCGGGTCGCTGTGGCGGCAGCTGCTGTACTCGGTGAAGTTCGCCGAGTCCAACTTCCTGCTGGCGGACGCGGTCAACTCCAACTCGAAGATTCTGTACGAGCGGGATCCGCGCACGCGGGTGCAGAAGGTCGCGCCGTTCCTGACGCTGGACGGTGACCCCTACCCGGCCGCCGTGGGCGGGCGCATCGTCTGGATCATCGACGGCTACACGACGTCGGCAAACTTCCCCTATTCGCAGCGGGTCGACCTGCGCGATGTGACGAACGACTCACTGACCGGCGACGGCACGTTCCAGCTGGCCCGGCAGCAGATCAACTACATCCGCAACTCGGTGAAGGCGACCGTCGACGCCTACGACGGCACGGTGACGCTCTACGAATTCGACCAGAAGGACCCGCTCCTGCGCGCATGGAACGCGGCCTTCGGCGGGAAGCTGGTCAAGCCGAAGAGCGAGATCCCGGCGGAGCTGGCGGCGCACTTCCGGTACCCGGCGGATCTGTTCAAGGTCCAGCGGGATCTGCTGACCCGATTCCACGTCACAGAAGCCAACGACTTCTTCAGCGAGGCCGACTTCTGGGCGCTGCCCGACGACCCGGCCAAGGCGGTCAAGGCCAAGCAGCCGCCGTACTACCTGCTCACCGAGCTGCCCGAGCAGAGCGAACCGAGGTTCCAGATCGTGGCGGCCGTCACCCCGCGCGACCGGCAAAACCTGGCCGCGCTCATTTCCGGGTCCTATGTGGACGGCGAGCCGCGACTGGAACTGCTCGAGCTGGGCAAGGACAGCCCAATCTCCGGGCCCATCCAGGCGCAGCAAAAGATGGAAAACCTGCCCGAAGCGCGAAGTCAGCTCAACATTTGGGGCGCAAACGGCGTGAAGGCCAACCTGCTTTCGCTGCCATACGAGGGCGGGATGCTCTATGTCGAGCCCATCTACCTGAAGAGCAGCGGCGATCGGGCCTATCCACAGCTGCAGCGCGTGCTGATGAACTTCGGGGAAAAGGTGGCGTTCGCGGAAACCGTGCAGCAGGGCATCGCCCAGCTGGTCACGGGAGCCGCACCGCCGCCGCCCGACACTCCGCCCCCACCCACCACAGGCGGCGGCAACGAAGCCGTGACCGCGGCCGCCGCAAAGGTCACCAAGGCGATCGAGGAACTGCGGGCGGCGCAGCAAAAGGGCGACTTCACGGCGTACGGCAAGGCGCTGACCGACCTCGAGACGGCCATCAAGGAGTTCCAGGCTGCCCAGGCCGCGGCCGGCGGCACCACCACCCCGGCCTCGCCCGGCCCCACACCCACACCCTCGCCCACGGCCTCGCCATCCGGGTGAGCCGTCGGGGGTTGAACCTCCGCGGTGCACCTGCGGGTGAGCCGTCGGGGCGAGGCCCCTCACGCTCGCGGCGGGCGTCCGACTGCAGGTCGGCGCCCGCTCGGGAGCGGTGAGCGTTTCGGATTTGCAGTTTGCGTGGCGCACGAGCTAACCTGGTCAAGCCAACGCGGGGTGGAGCAGCTCGGTAGCTCGCTGGGCTCATAACCCAGAGGTCGCAGGTTCAAATCCTGTCCCCGCTACCACGGGAAACGCCCTTCCAGAGATTCTCTGGGAGGGCGTTT
>JBIOYB010000290.1:0-5160 GCA_044869915.1 Allorhizocola sp. | reverse complement strand
GCCTCCAGCCCGAGCACCGTCGTGCAGGCCAGCCCCGACCGGCCTGTCCTGCTCACCACCGCCACCTCCGTGGCCAGCCCGCGGCTGCACACCGTCGGCACGGTCACCCTGGTCATCGACGGCTGCGGCTACGAGCACACCGTGGTCAAAAACGAATCGCTGTGGCGCATCGCCGAAATGTGCCTGGGCGACCCCCGTCGCTGGCCAGAAATCTGGGAACTGAACAAGCACAAATACTGGCCCCACGTCAGCGGCAGCAAAAATTTCACCGACCCCGACGTCATCTTCCCCGGCTGGGTCCTCGACCTACCTGCCAGCGCGGCCCCGCCGCCGCAAACTACGCCCCTGCCGCCCCCGATTGAGCCGAGCACGCCGCCGCAGACCCCGGCGCCGTCGGCATCGGCCAGCCCGTCCGCGCAAGCATCCACTACTGCCATCCCCACCACCGTGCCGTCAGCGCCAGCAACCGCCGGATCCGAAGACGGCGTGGTCGAGCTGATCCCGACACCGGCGGGCAGTCTCAGCCCCTCTGCGTCGGCGAGCCCATCACCGTCCACATCGGTCACCTCCAGCACCACGGACAGCGTGCCAGAGGCGAGTCCCACCGCCGCGGAGGACGGCGTCCTGGACGGTGTCAGCCTGCCCGGCGGGTGGATCAGCGCCGCCCTGGGCGCGGCGCTGGTAGCCGCAGTGGCCTGGGTGTGGAAACGGCGCCGGCAACGCTACATCCCCACCCCCATCGGCTACCCAGAGTCCGAAACGGACCCCAGCCTGGCACCGCCGCTGGCCGCCCGCACGCTCATCCGCCAGACACTGCGCCGCGCCAACCCCGAAGCACTGGCCGAACCCACATCCGGGCCGACCGTGCGGCAGTTCACTACCGCCGAGGTCAAACCTGCGCTACCCGACACCGGTCCCAGCGGCACCGAACTCGCCGGAGCCAGCACCCTGCCCCTCATCGCAGGGATGGGCCTGGCCGGCGACGGCGCCCACGACGCCGCCCGCGGCCTTCTCGTCGCCGTGCTCGCCTCCGGGCATCCCGACGACCCTGACGCGCAAGGACGCGTCATCGTCCCGGCCGCCACCTTGGCCACACTGATCGGCGTCTCCGCCGTCGACCTCGGCCCAATGAGCCGCCTCACCATCGCCGCATCGTTCACCGACGCCCTCGGCCTCGTGGAAGAAGAAATCATCCGCCGGTCACGCATCGTCGCCGAAGCCCACGTCGCCGACGTCAACGCCCTGCGCACCGGCGACGCCTTCGCCGAACCGCTACCGCAACTCCTGCTCCTGGCCGACGCCCCAGAACCCGCCTCGCAGGCACGACTGCTGACCGCCATCGGCCTGGGCGAACGACTCCACATCGGAGCCGCCCTGCTGGGCACCTGGCCACCCGGCACCACCCTGACCGTCAACACCGACGGCACCACCACAGGCGGTACCGGACAGCGCCTGGCCGTCCTTTCCGCAGACGCGGCAGCCGACACGATCGCCATGCTGCGCGAAGCACACGGCGACACCATTGCCGCACCCGCCGAGCACATTCCCGGCCTCCCAGCAACAACAGTGCCCAGCAACGTCGACGCCCAGCCGCTCCGGCTCGGCGGTGAGGCCGCGCCAGCCCCACCTGCCAGCCGGGTGCAAGTGCGCATCCTCGGCCCAGCCGCCGTGCTCGATACCACTGGCGAACCGGCATCGAAACTGCGGGCCAAATCTGTCGAACTACTGGTCTACCTGGCACTACAACGCAAAGGCGCCCCACTGGACCAAATCATGGAAGCGATCTGGCCCGACGCCACGATGCGCCGCGCCTCCGAGCGCCTCTCCACCTGTGTGGCCAACCTTCGCAGGGTCATCCGCTCCGCAGCCCACGGCGACGAACCCGCACCAGACCAGCCGCGCCTGGAGCCGGTCATCAACACTGGCGGCCACTACCAGCTCGACCCCGCCATCGTCACCGTCGACTGGTGGACCGTCCTGGACGAAACATCCCGGGTCGCCAGCGCCAGCAACGACCAAGGCAAGCTGGCCCACCTGCAAGCCGCCATCGCCGCGCTGCATGGGCCGCTGGCCGACGGGGCCGACTACGAATGGATCGACACCGACCGCGAGCACGTCCGCCGCACCCAGATAAGGCTTTACGCGCAGGCCGCCGACCTGCTCACACCCACCGACCCGCACCAGGCGCGCACCCTGCTCGACACCGCCTGCGACATCGACCCGCTATCCGAAGAACTGGCCCGCCGCGCTATCCAAGCCGCAGCCACCCTCGGCGACATCGACGGCATCCGGCACCGCCTCGACACCATCCGCCGCGACCTCGACGAAGCAGGAACCGAGTTCGTAACCGACATCGAACAGCTCGCCGCCACTCTGATCAAACAAGTCCACCACGCCCAGCGCGAGGACAACTGACATGCGCCCACGCCCCAACCCGCCCGCAGTCCACCGCCGGCACCTGCACCAGCGCAAAACCAGAACCCTCTACCACCTCCACGCCATACCAGTGCGCCCTCACACCGCCACGTCACACCGGGAACGACGATGACCCTCCTGCTTGCCGCCACCGCCAGCGCAGCCGCATGCGGGCCATGGCTGAGAAGCCGCATCTTCGCCCACAGCGTCGGCCACGGCCGTCCCCTGCGCAACCGTTGCCCCCGCTGCCACACCCCACTGGCCACCAGCTGGTTTGCGCGGCTGCCCGTCACCGGCCGCTGCCCGTTGTGCCGCAGGCGAATCGGTCCTGCAACCGCGACCGTCGAACTCACCGCGGCTATCGTCATCGCCGTCATAGCCTCACACAGCGTCAGCCCGCTCACAGCGGCAGCACTTCTATGGATCGCCTGGCACGGCATCATACTGTCCTATGTGGATACCACCGTTCACCGGCTGCCAGATGTCCTCACCGCACGCGCATTCGCCGGCACCACAACACTTCTCACCATCGCCGCCGCGGCCACACCGGCCTGGCGCCAGCTGCTCGTCGCGATCGGCGGTGCGATCACTCTTGGCAGCATCTACCTGATCATCGTCGTGGTAAGACCGGACTCGCTCGGTCTCGGTGACACCAAACTCGCACCCACCCTTGGTCTCATCCTCACCTGGTTCCACCCAGCCGCCATTGTCAGCGGACTAATCGCCATCATCACCGTCGGCATCCTCGCCGCAGCAATCCTCCTGGCAACCAGGCGAATCCAGCGACACCAAGCCTTCGCTCACGGCCCCGTCATGCTGTCTGGCGCTCTCATCGCCTACCTCCAGATCGCCTAGGCAGCCATGAAACTTCCCACCGTCCGCAGGCCCCACGTCGATCCGCGGCATGCAGTGGAGGTGCTGGCGTACTGGTTCTACGGCATCGCCGCGGTCGGCTCATCGATCGGGCAGATCTGGGCCGTGGCCGCCGCACCCGTCTGGCCCGACACCATCGACGTGTGGATCCGCATCGCCGCAGTAGCCCCCTTCGCCATCGTCATCGACCTGGCAGGAGTGGTCACCTCAGCGTTCGCCGACACCCGCCGCGGATTAGGTGAAGCCGCCTACGGCTGGCGAGCACTATCCCTGTTCTCCGTGGCCGTCGCCGTCGGCATCAACATCGCCGGCCATTTGGACGCCATCCAATACGCCGTCGCCTTCGGCTTCCTCGGCGTCCTGGCCTACACCATCTGGCTACTGCACTCAGCCGCCCGCCGCCGCGACGCCCTGCGAGCTGCTGGCAAACTCGCCGGCACCGCACCCGTCTACGGCCCCTGGCAATGGATCACCGAGTTTCAAGCCACCCGCCTGGCCCGCCAGCTCGCCCTTTCCCAGGGGCTCGGACTCTACGAGTCCCTGCAAGCCGCCCGCGAACACCTGCGCATCCGCACCCGCAACCAGGCTTTCGCCAATCGGATCGAAACCCTCGTACGCGCCATGCATAACGACCCCATCCGTGCCGAAATCGCCGTCACCGGCATGAACCTCGGCGACATCGCCGAGAGCACCGCCGACCTCATCGACAACAACGCCTGGGCCGCATACATCGCCCGCGACCTCAACCCACCCAGCCACGGCGATACCTCCGCGCTTCTACCTGCCACACAGGAGACCAAGAGTGACGCGCTGATTGAGGACCGGCGGCTCAATGGCGATGAGGACGACGAGGGAGGACCTGCCAGCGAAGCTCCACAATGGACAGAGGATGGTGCGCGTACGCTGCAACGCGTGCCAGTGATACAAGCCGATTACGAGCGCTGGCGCGAACTCTGGTCAGAAATGAACCAGACCGGCGCCACGAACCGTGAACTGGCAGAAAAGCTCGGCATGAACATCCGCACGCTCCAGCACATTCGCAAGGCCGGCACCCTCGGCCTGCTCGACTCCGATGAACCACCGAGTCGAATAACGACTCAGGCCGAGCTTCTGTCAGCAAACATGAATAGCGCCAAGGGACCTGGTTCGCGCATCGATGCACGGTGATCATCGAGTGTGCAGGAGGCTTACGGCATAGGACAGATCGATCCCGAGTGTACGAGCCAATGCTGGACGGAGTCAGGTGTGGGCTGCCATCTGCTGATGCTTGCTCCTGCTGGCAGTCCGAGCGCGTCCGCAGTTCGCGACTGCGGCGATGCCGCGGCCGACAGGGTGTACATGTGCCAGGTCTGTCCGGGAGTCGGCTATTGCCATGCAGGGCCAGGCCCAGAGCAGCGGCGTGGACCGGTTGCCGTTGCTGGCCAGCACGGCGGCCTTCGACTGGTTTGCCGATCCTAGTGTGATGGCAGCGCCAACGGGATTGGAGAATCTGCCTTCCACGATCCAGATGCCTTCGTCGCAGACAAGGTCATATCCGGATGTTTCCATGTCGGCGCGAGCAGCAGCGTACAGATCTTGGTCCGCTGTGGCAGCGACCGCGATCATGTCGGTGATCTCAGCCGCAGCGGCGACCCGGGCATAGGCCTTTGTGGCTGGCAACAAATGCGCGCTGGTGGGGGCGGTTCACGATCCGTTAAGGACCGACCGCGACCACCCGCACGAGCTGGCCCTCAGCCGGATTGATCTCGTACTGGACCAGAAAGGCCACCTTCTCGATCATGGCAGCAGCTTTCGCCGCTATCCACTGTGGAGAGTTTGGGAAGTCATCGACGATCCCGCCATTGCTCGGCGGGGCATCCAGGGTAATTTCCC
>JBIOYB010000289.1:0-5128 GCA_044869915.1 Allorhizocola sp. | reverse complement strand
CCGCACTGCTGCACGACTTCCGGGTCCTGGCACCCGATCTGCGCGGGCACGGACTGTCCACACACGAGCCACCGTGGACGCTCGAGCAGCACGCCGCCGACGGCCGTGACCGGCTTCTCCGAGACGGCCCCGGCCGGCCGTCCCACCGCAGGCGGGCCGGCCCACCGATCTGGCTGCGCCGTGGATCGCGGCCCGCAGCGGCTCGACGGCATGGTCAACGGCTTCCGGGCCGGCGTGCGGCTCGCGGGCGATGCGGCAACGCTCCAGGGCGACCTGCAGGCGCTGTCCCTAACGGCCGTTCGCGGTGGTCTTGTCGCGGGCCGGATGAACATGCTCGTCGCCGACGTCGTTGGGCGAGCTGCGGGACGCCGGCGGCGGTCGGGATCGCCGGGGCCGGCGGACGGTGGGCGCGCTAGCCTACGGGGCGGCGTTGGGCGGGGATCGGGGAGCCGGCCGCGTTGGTCATGGCGCGCAAGCGGGCCAGCAGCTCGCTGCGGCTGGAGCAGTTGAGGCGCTGGCGCATGCGGGCCACATGGTGCTCCACGGTCTTGGCCGAGATGAACAGCTGATCGCCCACCTGCTTGTAGGTCATGCCCGACAGGACCAGCTGCGCCACCTCCTGCTCCCGATCGCTGAGCCGGCCGGCGTCTTCGAGGGGCGTGACGGGCGCCGGCGCCGATTCCGCCGACTGTCCTTTGTGGCCGGTCGGGCGGCCCTGTAGCACGCGTGCGCAGTCGAGCAGGGCGGTCATCGCGCGCCGGTCGGACGTGCGGATCGCGGCCTGCCCGGCCAGCCGGGCGCCGTCCCACGGCAGGCCGATGTCGTGCAGGGCCCGGGCCGCGGTCTCGACCCGGATCGGATCGACGGTGCCGCGCCACAGCTCGAGCCAGCATTCGGCGGCGGCCGAGAGCACCGCACCGTAGCGTAGGTGCGTCGAGGAGGCGAGCGACTTCATGTGCTCGTCGGCCGCCGCCGAGTCTTCCATCACGATGGCCGCGTGCAGCCGGCTCCAGTGCCAGGGTGTGGCCCAGAGCGCGGGCGTACCAAGCTTTTCCAGCAGGGCGTCGGCCTCGCGCACGTGCACGCCGATCCGGTCGGACTCGCCCAGCCGTGCCGCCGCGATCGCGAGCTCGCCCAACGGCAGCAACGTGAACAGGTCGACCGGGTGGCGGATGAGCGCTTCGCGCGCCCGCTCCCACGCCCGCCCGAGCGCGGCCAGGTCGCTGTTGCGCCGCGCCAGCCCGACCTCGACGCCGACCGCGAAAAGCAGGTCGCGCGGCTCGAGCGGCCCGTCGCCCACCGGCGCGCTCAGCATCTGCGCCGCATGCGCGGTCTGCCCTCGTACCATATAAATCCAGGCCTTGAGCAGGGTGTGCCGGCGCGAGAGCAGCGGGCCGCCGACCCGGGCGACCAGCGCCCGGTCGAGCATGGACTCGCCGATGCCAAACTCGCCACAGTGCAGGCCGACCAGGGCCGCGAGCGCGGCCGGGCTGTCGGGCAGCGGCTGCGCCCGGCCGGACGGCTCGAGCAGATTGTTGGCTTGAGCAAACGCCGACATCGCGGTGATGGGCGAGCCCGACAGGGACTCCTTGACGCCCTGTGCCATCAGGGTGGAGGCGCCATCGAGCAGGGTTGGCAGGTTGGGCGGGCCGTCCGGTTCGGGAACGTCCAGCTCGCCCGCGCTGCCCGTCGCGGCTGCGGCAATGGCCGCGAACGCCTGTGTGCCGGACCAGCGGTAGAGCGCCGCCGCCCGGGTCAACTGTCCACGATGGACCAACGCGGTGGCGGCGACGGATGCCGCCGAGGGATCGCTAGCCACGAGGGAGTCGGCGATCCGCAGTGCGTCGTCGAGCTGCCCGGACAGCGCGGCCGCCACCGCCTGCCGGGAAGCGGTCGGCCTGCCACCCGCGGCGGCCGAGGCGAACAGGCGCGCCGCGAGCGCCGGGTCGTCGGCGAGGGCGTCGTCGCCGCCCGCCTCGAACAGGGCCGCGAACCGTCCACCCCGGACGGTCACCCCGTGCAGCGCGCGGGCCAGCGGCAGCGCCCGGCCGCCGTGCTCGACGGTGAGCTCGGCCAGCCGCTGCCACACCTCGTCGCGTTGGGTCGCGGGGCTGTAGCCGGCGATGGCGTGCCGCACGATCGGCACGATCCGGTTGTCGGGGGACAGGAACCCGGTGGCGCGCGCGGCCGTGAGCGTCCGGTCGACCTCATCGGGCGACTTGGAGCTCTCCCTTGGCAGCTCGGCAATGTGGGACGGCTGCCGGGTGAGCTCCTTGTCGAGACTCGACAACAGAGTGCGCAACAGGTCCAGCGGGAGGTCCACGCCCGCCGCGAGCGCCATCAGCAGGTGCCGCGGGTCGGCCGGCAGGTGCTCGATCTCGGCGGCGAGGCCGGGCAGCACGGCGGGATCGTCGCACCGTGCGACCAGCCCGGGTACGCCCAGGGTCAGCTCGTGTATCTGTCGCGAGCGCGCGTCTCCGACATAGGCGGAAGTTTGGGCGAGCGTGAAGGGCGCCAGCACCACCAGGGACCCGCGCCGCCGGATCGCGTCGACCAACTCGGCCAGGGCAGATGGCCTGGGCCACGGCCGATAGGCGATCGCGACCCGGCGGCCGTCCTCCACCGAGGTCAGCAGCGCGCGCAGCCGCGCGTCGTCGAGCAGGTGGGCGTCGTCGGCCATCTCGTCGGCGCGCACCGACCGCAGGATCGTGGACTTGCCGTGCCCGCCGGGACCCTGCAGGGCCAGGCTGACCGGACTGTCCAGAGTGGACCTGAGCTGGTCGCTGATGATCACAGGCATGCGCGTCACAGCCCGAACAGGGAGAATCCGCGCCCGTGGGCGAGCGCGTGCCGGCGGGGCGGTTTCAGCGACGTGATGCGGATCGGTGGTCGCGGGGGCGAGTTGTCGAGCACGCTCAGCTCGCCACCGTGCTCGTAAACGGGCGCGGGCGACGTCTGCCCGGCCGGCATGGGCGAAACCGGGCCCGACAGCAGCCGGCTCGCGGTGCGCGCGGCGCCGATCGCGGCCGTGAACTGTGGATCGGCGGCGATCGTGACCCGGTTGGGGAAGTCGGCGCGGACGGTCTCCTCGATCAGCGGCACCTCGGCGGCGGCGCCCACCAGCAGCACGTCATCGAGCTGATCGGGTTGCAGGCTCGCGCAACGCGCCGCAAACAAAAGAGTGTCGACGGTCAGCCGTACGGCCGCGCGGACCTCATCCTCCGACTCCGCCGCGAGCATGTCCTCCGAGCCCAGCGGCTCGACACCCTCGAAGCAGGCCAGCATCTCAAATCCGGCCGGGCGGGTGCGGCGCAGCACCGCGGCCGCATAGCCCTTGCGGCCCAACGCATAAAGACCGAAGGTGCGCGCCGGGTGGCCCTCCGCGGCGACCACCGGCTTGGGCAGCAGCGTCACCTCGCGCAGGCCGATCTCCCACAGCGCCGAGCGCAGCAGCTCGCGCCGGTATTGGCCCCACGCCGACGGATAACCCAGCACGATGTGTTCGGCATGCTCGCCCTCCCACGAGGCCGACCGCTCGACGGCCCACATCGCCAGCATCGCGGCCAGCTCCTGGGGCCGGCAGCCCTCGCCGCCGATCATCATGGGCACGTCGTCGCCGACCCGGGAGACGAAGTCGCGCACGGCCCGGCCGTCGCCGTGCTCGCCGGTGGCAAGCGAACCGTCGGGCAGCAGGCGCAGCACCGAGGGGCTTTCGCAGACCACTTCGGGCACGGCCCAGCCGGACGCGCCAAGGCGCGAAACGGCGGCTGCGACATGGGAATTGCCAAGGTCGATCCCGAGGACATGCGGCATTGCAGCGTGCATCCTTCCAGTGCGGTGCAAAGCCGGATCGACCTGGCGGGACCGTTCGCGGCGAATCTGGGCTCCTCTGTTCGTACCATATCCGCTCCGCCAATAGGACCCTAAATCCGGCGCCGCGAGATCCCCTAAGCCCCTAACGCGTAATGGGGGAGTGGTCCCCGATGTCCGAATCGTCTCCCACGCCCTACGTTTCCGTGCAGTTGATGTTCACACGCTGAGGAGACCGTCCGATATGGACACGAACCAAACCCTGCACGACTTCGTGCTCAACCTGATCACGAACCAGGACGCGCGCCTGACGTTTCAATTGGATCCGGAGGGCACCCTGCAGGCCGCTGGGCTTGGCGATCTGACGCCGGCAGACGTGCAGGACGTGGTGCCGCTCGTCGTCGACCTCGTCCCGCTCCAGGGCCTGGCCGGTCTGGGCGAGCCCTTCGGACTGGGCGGTCTGACCGCGGCCCCGGCCAACGTCATCGGCCAGCTCCAGGGCATCGTTGAGCAGCTCCCGCTCAACAACGTCCTCAACGGCACCACCACCGCCGACATCAACCTGTCGGCCCTCGGCGCGATCACCGTCTCGCCCAACGGCCTGGGCAATGGCAACGGCAACGGCGGCGTCACGACGCAATCCGGCGGCGACATCGTCGCCCACCCGCCGGGAACTGCCCCGCTCTCGTCCGACACCGACGTCGCGACGACGCTCGATGCCGGTTTGATCACCCCGGCGGGCGGCGGTCACATCGCCGGCAACGCGACGATCGCCGGCGGAGGTGAGGTCGGCGGTGACCTGATCGGCGGCCTCACCGGAAACCTGCTCGGCGGGACCCTCGACGTGGTCGCGGGCCTGACCGGCAATTTGACGGGCAACCTGACCGGCGGCATCGGCGGCGACGCCGGCCTGCTGGGCGGGACGCTCAACACAGTCACCGGTCTGACCGGTGGCCTGACGGGCGGCGACGCCGGTCTGCTCGGCGGGACGCTCGACACCGTCACCAGTTTGACGGGCGGGCTTACCGGTGGCGACAACGGGCTGGTCGGCGGCACGCTCGACACGGTCACCGGTCTGACCGGCGGCCTTACCGGTGGCGATTCCGGTCTGCTTGGCGGGACGCTCGATACCGTCACCGGTCTGACCGGCGGCCTGACGGGCGGTGACTCCGGATTGTTGGGGGGCACGCTCGACACGGTCACTGGCTTGACTGGTGGGCTGACCGGGAACGACGACGGTTTGCTCGGCGGCCTGACGGGTGACGACGGCCTGGTCGGCGGGCTCACCGGCAACGATGGTCTGGTCGGCGGGCTGACA
>JBIOYB010000288.1:0-18355 GCA_044869915.1 Allorhizocola sp. | reverse complement strand
TGGCCTGGCGGATCCACCATGTGGCGTAGGTGGAGAACTTGTATCCCTTGGTGTAGTCGAACTTTTCGACCGCGCGGATCAGGCCGAGGTTGCCCTCCTGGATCAGGTCCAGGAACGCCATGCCACGACCCGTATAGCGCTTGGCGATCGAAACGACGAGGCGCAGGTTGGCCTCCAGCAGATGGTCCTTGGCGGCCTTGCCCTCCCGCACCACGACCCTCAGGTCGGGATTGGACACTCCCTGCTCGAGGAGGTGGGTGGCCATCAGGCCCGCTTCGATGCGCTTGGCGAGCTCGACCTCTTGCTCGGCGGTGAGAAGCTTGGTGCGGCCGATAAGGTTGAGGTAGGCACGGACCAGATCGGTCGCGACACCCTGGTAGTCGACCTCATCCAGGTCCAACATGTAGGTCATCACTCATCTCCCCGTTGCTTCAGTGAGAAACGTATGTCTAGGGTGGCTCCTTCCGCGTGAAACGGCGGTGAGGTGAAGGTCCGGCAAACGGGGCCAAACGGTGGAATCGGCCCATTAATTGCTCTCGCCGGCCAGCACCCGGTCGCGTAACCGCAGCATAGGCGTCTCCACCAGGTCCACGAAGTGGGCATAGGCGACACGCCCGGCCCGCTCACCGTCGCCGGCGATGACCAGCTCGGCCAGCGCATCGTGGTCGTGCAGCGCGCGCCGGTGGATGTCGGCGTCGTAGGGCAGCGAACCCGTGCCGAACGTAAGCTGGTTGCGCAGCTGGTTGTCGAGGCTCGCGTAATAAGGGTTGTGCGTGGCGGCCGCGATGCACTGATGCAGCGCGCGGTCCGCGGACCGGATGGCGTCGCGTTCGGTCGCCCGCGAGTATGCCGCGACCGCCGCCCGCAGGTCGATGATGTCGCGCTGGTCGCGCCGCTGCGCCGCGGTGCGCGCGATCAGTGGCACGAATTCCTTGGCCAGGTCGAACAGCCACTGCAGCTGCTGCCAGCGCGGGAGCAGCATGTCGCGGATGTGCGACGGCGACTCGGGCCCCCAGGCCGAGTTCACCCACACGCCCCCCGCCCGGCCGCGCCGGATGGTCAGATATCCCATCGAAGCGAGTCGGTGTAATGCGTCGCGCAGGGTGGCCCTGCTGACCTCGAGGCGAGCCGCGAACTCGCGCTCGGGAAGGAGTTTTTGTCCGGGCACCACCACGCCGAGCGCGATCGCCGTGACCAATCGGTCTACCAGTTGTTCAGCGGCGGTCTTCGCCTTGAACTGCTCGGGATGCACCGGCGCCACCGCGAGCTCTAGGTCGTTCATGCACAAAGCTTGACACGCCTACTCACAGAGAGAAAACTTCAAAGGACTGAACATTAATCCAAATATCGAAAAGACTGCTTATTTACCTCGGTCCGCGACACTCGGCCTCCTCGCTCCCGCGGAGGACCGGTCGGCCGCTGGGCGGCCTTCCTGCCAGGTCCGTGGGTGGTTTTGCGCGCTCACTGCTCCTCACCGCTGAGACCGTCACCGTCACTGCTGCGACACTCCCTGGCCCGGTCGCGCCCCGGGGGGCGCTTCCTGCCGGGCCCGTGGGTGGGCGAAATCCGGCGTGTCCTCACAGCATCCTGACCGCCTCGGCGTAGTGGCACGCCGACGGATGTCCCTGCCCACGATCCTCGAGCGACGGCACCTCGTTGACGCACAGCTCCTTCTCCTGCGCGGTGAGCGCGGCAAACTTCGGGCAGCGGGTGCGGAAGCGGCACCCCGACGGCGGACTCACCGGGCTCGGCACGTCTCCGGCGAGGATGATGCGCCGGCGCTCCCGCTCCTTGCGCGGGTCGGGCACCGGGATGGCCGAGATCAGCGCCTGCGTGTAGGGGTGAGCCGCCCGGTGGAACAGCGCGTCGGTCGGTGCCAGCTCGACGATGCGGCCAAGGTACATCACCGCGACCCGGTCGGCGATGTGCCGGATGACGGACAGGTCGTGCGACACGAAAATGTAGGACAGCCCAAAGGACTCCTGCAGATCCGCGAGCAGGTTGATCACGCCCGCCCGGATCGAAACGTCCAATGCGGACACGGGCTCGTCGAGCAGCAGCACCTTGGGGTTCAGCGCGAGCGCGCGGGCGATGCCGATGCGCTGCCGCTGCCCGCCCGAGAACTCGTGCGGGAACCGGTTGGCGTGCTCGGGATTGAGCCCCACCTCGCGCATCAGCTTGCGCACCGAAGCGATCTCGTAGCGCCCGTGAATCCGCAGCGGCTCGGCGATCAGTTCGGCCACGGCCATGCGCGGATCCAGCGAGGCGAACGGATCCTGGAACACGATCTGCAGGTCCCGCCGCAGCGGCCGCATCTGCGACCGGCTCAGCTTCAGCAGATCGCGCCCTCCATAGTGGACAGATCCGGACGTCGCGGGGATCAGGTTGAGCAGCAGCCGCGCGGTCGTCGTCTTGCCGCACCCGGACTCGCCCACCAGCCCAAGGGTCTCCCGCTCCATGAGGTCGAACGACACGCCGCACACCGCGTGCACATCGCCGATGCGGCGCTTGACGACACCGCGCGAGCGCACCGGGAAGTGCTTGACGAGCTCGCGCACCTGCAGCACCGTCGTCATTGGAAGATCTCCTCGGCCTGGGCGTTGATGAGCTTCTCGTGGAAGTGGCACGCGGCCGCGTGTCCGTGGCCCACGCCAAACAGTGCAGGCTCCTCGGCCGCGCAGATGGGCTGCACCAGCGGGCAGCGTGGCCGGAACGGGCAGCCGGCCGGGATGTCCAAAAGCGACGGTGGCGAGCCCACGATGGGCGTGAGCCGCTCGTGCGTCTTGGCGTCGATGCGCGGCAGGCTGCCCAGCAGCCCGAGCGTGTAGGGCATGCGCGGGGTGTAGAAGACCTCTTCGACGGTACCCTGCTCGACGAACCGTCCCGCATACATGACGCACAGCCGGTCGGCGTGCCCCGCGATGACCCCGAGGTCGTGCGTGATGAGCACCAGCGCGGCCCCGGTGGCCTCCCGCGCCGCCTCCAACGCCTCGAGCACCTGTGCCTGTACGGTCACGTCCAGTGCGGTCGTCGGCTCGTCGGCGATGATGACGTCCGGATCGTTGGCCATCGCGATCGCGATGACCACGCGCTGCTTCATGCCGCCGGACATCTCGTGCGGATAGTTGTGCATGCGTTGCGCCGCATGCGGGATGCCCACGATGTCGAGCAGTTCGAGCGCGCGCTTGCGCGCCGCGTCCTTGCCCACGTCGCGGTGTGCCAGCACGGCCTCGACGATCTGGTCGCCGACCGTGTACACGGGGTTGAGCGAGGCCAGCGGATCCTGGAAGATCATTGCGATCCGCCGGCCCCGGTAGGCGCTCATCTCGTTGTCGTTGCGGCCCAGCAGCTCGGTGCCCTCGAAGCGCACCGAGCCGCTTACCCGCGCCGAGCGGGGGAGCAGCCCGAGTATCGCCAGCGATGTCACGGACTTGCCCGAGCCCGACTCGCCGACGATCCCGAGGGCCTCGCCACGCTCCAATGTGTACGACACCCCGCGCACGGCTGTGACAACGCCGTCCTCGGTGGGGAAGTCCACCTTGAGATTCTCGACCTCCAGAAGAGGGGTAGCCGACGTCATCGACGCGTCCTTGTCTGGCGCGGGTCGAACGCGTCGCGCAGCCCGTCGCCGATGAAGTTGATGGTCAGGGCGATGAGGATGATGAAGATGCCCGGGAAGTAGAACAGCCACGGCCTGGTCCGCACGGCGCCTTCCGCCTGGTTGATCAGCAGGCCCAGTGAGATGTCGGGCGTGCGCACGCCAAACCCGAGGAACGACAGCGCGGTTTCGGCGAGGATCCCGACCGCCACGAGGATGGTGGCGTTGACGATGAGCGGCCCGAGCGCGTTTGGTACCAGATGACGGGCGATGATTCTCAAATCGCTCGCGCCCAGGGCTTTTGCCGCCTCGATGAAGTCCTGTTCGCGCAGGGACAGCACCACGCCGCGGATCACTCGGGACACGTTGGCGCTCGCCAGTGAGCCGATGATGAGCGCGATCGACCACCAGCTGCCCCCGCCGACCGCGGCCATGGCCGCCGCCACCGCGATCGCGGGCAGGATGATGATGAGGTCGGCCAGGCGCATCAGCAGGTTGTCGACGTGCCGGCCGAAGTAGCCGGCGACCGCGCCCCAGGAGGTGCCGACGACAGTCGCGATGAGCGCGACCATGAGCGCGATTTTGATGGACTGCTGCATGCCGCGCAGGACCTGTGCCAGGCCGTCGTGCCCGATGCTGTCGGTGCCGAACGGGTGCGTCAGCGACGGCGGCTGTGAGTTGTCCGGCGTGATGTCGGTGTAGGTGTATTTCCACAGTGCCGCGCCGCCGTAGGCGATGAGCACGATGACCCCGAAGGCGATCAGGCTGCCGACCGCGAGCCGGTGCCGCAGGAACCGCCCGCGGATGATCTGAAACTGGGTGCGCTCCTTGATGGTCGTGGCGACATCAAATTGCGTGCGCTCTTTCAGGTCACTCATGGCGGATCCTCGGGTCGAGCACGCCGTAGAGCAGGTCGGCGATGAGGTTGACGATGATGACGATCGTGCCGGCGAGCAGGAGCCACGCCATGAGGGCGTAGACGTCGCGGGTGCGGATGGAGTCGATCAGATATTGGCCCATGCCGGCCCAGCCGAAGATGGTCTCCGTGATGACCGCGCCGCCCAGGATGCCGGCGAAGTCGAGCGCGCTGACCGTCGTGAGTGGAATGAGCGCGGTCCGCAACCCGTGCCGGATCAGGACCTTGCGCCAGCGCAGCCCCTTGGCCCGGGCCAACCGGATGTAGTCGCTGCTGAGCACCTCGAGCATGGACGACCGCTGGAATCGGCTCCATGAGGCGAACGTGATGAGCGACAGCGAGATCGTGGGCAGGATCATGTGTCCGGCGACGTCGGCCGCCTGGTTCCACGCCGTGGGATCTTCCAGGAACACCGATCGTTCGCCATAGGTGTAGAAGATGCGGCTCTCCGGATCGCCGTCGGCCTGGTTGGCGAAGATGCCCGCCTCCTTGAGCAGGATCGCGAGCCAGAACGACGGTGTGGCGAGGAACAGGAAGCCGAAGAAGGTGGCCGTGTAGTCCACTTTGGAGTATTGCTTGACCGCGCTGGTCACCCCGACCACGATGGCCAGGATCAGCGCGACCAGCATGGCCAGTAGGACCAGCCGGAGCGTGACCCACATCCGCGACCAGATCTCGGCGTTGATGTCCTCGCGCACGTTGACCGATGGCCCGAAGTCGCCCTGCACGATGTTGGTCAGCCACACCCAGTAGCGTTCGTACCAGGGCAGGTCCAGGTAGAGTCGCTGGGCCTCGAGCGCGATGGTCTCCGGCGGTGTTGGCGGGTTGGTGACCCGCAGCGCGTCCAGAGGATCGCCGGAGTTGGCGATCATCGCGAAGACCAGGAACGACGACACGATGAGTACCGGTATCGAGATCAGTAGCCGGCGGATCGCATAGGCGATCATTGATGCCTCCCAATCGAAGAGAGGGGCCCTCTCGCAAGGGCCCCCCGGCTACTTTCCCTATTGCGCCTGGTCCAGTAAGCCCCACATGCCCACGTTGTATACCGGGCCGTGGTTGGTCGGGTTGGGTCGCAGGTTGGTGTACTGCTTGTTCACGGCGAGGAACGACTCCCGCTGGAACAGCGGCAGCACGTAGGCGTCCGCGGCCATCAGCTCGTTGGCCTTGTTGATGAGCTCGTGCGCCCTGGGGTCGTCGCCGACGATGCGCTGGGCCTCGTTGAGCAGCCTGTCCGACTCGGGGTTGACCCACTTGCCGTAGTTGCTGGAGCTCGTGCTGCTCCACAGCTGGGCCGCGCCGCCGATGCGCAGTGGGGTCAGCACCCAGGCGTAGATGATGACGTCGAAGTCGCCGGACGTGAGCGTGCCGCCCAGGTCGTCCGTCTGCTGCACCTGGACCTCGATGCCCAGCGGCTTGATCATGTTGGCGAACAGCTCGCAACTGTCCTTGCGCAGCTGGTTGCCCGTGGTGTGGCGCATCCGCAGCGGCGGGACGGTCTCGCCCTTGGGCGTGATGAGCTTTCCGTTCTCTATCTTGTACCCGGCGTCAGTCAAGATCTTCTTGGCCTTCTCCACGTCACCGTTGCCCTGGCCGGTCGCGGACACGACGTCCTTGTAGGCCTTCATGCCCGGGACGAAGTTGTGGTTGCCGATGGGCGTGGTGTCCGGCGCGTACTGCCCGACGGTCTTCGCGATGATCTGCTTGCGGTCGATGGCCGTGAAGATGGCCTGCCGCAACGCCTTGTCGGCGAGGAACGGGTTCTTCAGGTTGAGGTCGAAGTGTTCCCACGACAGGCTCTTGCCGAGGTACCAGTGGCTGTCGGACAGCTCCTTGACCTGCGTCACGAGGTCCGGTGTCGGGATCGGCGCGATAGCGTTGATCTCGCGATTGCGCATGGCCGGCACGAGCTCGGAGTCCTTGGTGATGATGCGGTACACGACCTTGTCCAGCGGCACCGGCGTGCCCCACCACTTCTCGTTGCGCACCAGCGTGACCGCGAAGTTCGCCTGATAGCTCTCGATCTTGTACGGGCCGGCCGAGAATGTGGGCACGTTCTGCTCAAACCAGGTGAAGCTCTCGGCGAGCGTGCCGTGCTGCTTGGCGATGTGGCCCGGATAGAGCGGGACAAACATGGACTGCCAGTCCGGGTATGGTTCGCTGAACACGACCGTGACGGTCTTGCCGCCGTCGCTGCCCGTCACCGACTTCGCCTGCTTGAAGCCGGACGTGGTCGCGGCCTTGCAGGCCGTGCAGTCGCGGGAGTTTTGCACCTGCCACGTGTAGATGAAGTCCTCGGCCGAGACAGGCGTCCCGTCGTTCCAGATCGCCTCCTTCTTGATCTTGTATACGACGGTCATCGGATCCTTGCCGGTGATCTCCACGGAGTCCAGCAGATCCTTGTTCACCTGCACCGACAGGTCCGGGTAGTAGAGGTGCGCACGGGGCACCACGCCGAAGAGGGCGTGTGAGTATTCGATCGTGTTACCCGCGCTGGACAGCGTGTTCCACGCCTTGACGTCCTTGCCGAGGGCGTAGGTGATGGTGCCGCCCTGCTTGGTCTTGCCCCCGTTGCATTCGTTGGGCTTGTTGGTGCACTGGGCGAATCCGATCGAGCTCTCCGGACCGTCCGTCTTGTCGCCCCCGCTTGCACAAGAGGTCACGACCAGCGTTATAGCGGTAGCCATTGCGAGGCCGATCAGGCCCCGTCTACGTGGATGCATCTGCATTGTTCCCTCCATGGTGGGTGCACCTAGGGAACGCTTTGACATGGCGATCGTAGAATAGGCTGATCTAGATCTTTGCCATCTCGTTATTTTTGCAACTTAATTTCCGGCTGGCGGGACGCAGGCCATATGGGCACCTTTCACCCCTTCACCGAACCCGCCGTGGCACCGCGGACGAAGAAACGCTGTAGCACGATGAACACGATCGCTAGCGGGATGATGGTGAGCATCGAGCCCGCCAGCATCACCGGGTAGTCGAAGGTCTGCCCGCCCGCGCCGCCCCGCCCGAGGGTCGAAAGTCCAAACGGGAGGGTCCAGTGCGCCGGGCTCGCCCTGACCACGATCAGCGGGAGCAGGAATTCGTTCCACGTGCCCTGGAAGGACAGGATCGCGAGCGTGATCACGCCGGGCCGGGCGACCGGGAGCATGACGCGCCAAAATGTCTGGAAAACGTTGGCCCCGTCGATGCGTGCGGCCTCCTCCAGTTCGCGGGGGAGCGCCTCGAAGAACTGCTTCATGATGAAGATGCCCACGGCGTCGACCGCCAGCGGCAGGACCAGCCCCGCGTAGGAGTTGAGCAGGCCCAGCTCCTTGAGCACGAGGAAGCGCGGGATGGTGAGCACGATGGGCGGCACCGCGATCACCGCGATCACGAAGCCGAAGACCAGGCCACGGCCGCGCCAGTTCAGCCGGGCGAGCGCGTAGCCCGCGAGCGAGTCCAGAAACAGGCGCAGGAGCGTGGCCGCGACCGTCACAAGGATCGAGTTGATCGTCCACAGTGGAAAATCGCTGTGCACGAGCACGTTTTCCCAGGCGCGGGAGGACGGGTCGAGCGGCCACGGCAGCACCGGGTGGGCGGCGACGTCGGCCCGGCTCTTGAACGTGCTGGCGAACGCGAGCACGAAGGGGTACACAAAAAAGAGCGCAAAGGTTGTCAAAAGGAGATATCTGGTAGCTTTTCGCATGCCCGGCTCACCTCAATCCCGCTCTCGAAGGACGAGCCGTTGCAGCGCGGTGAACGCGAGGATGACGACGAACAGGATGAAGGCGATGGCCGCGGCCCGGCCCATGGCCGAGTTCTCGAACCCTTCGCGATAGATGAGGTAGGACGGCGTGAGCGTGGTCTTCTGCGGGCCGCCCGCGGTCATGGCATAGATCTGGTCGAAGACCTGCCACGTGCCGATCAGCCCGAGGGTGAGGACGAGCAGGAGCGTCGGGCGCAGCTGCGGAAGCGTCACCTTGAAGAAGCGCTGTCGCGCGTTGGCCCCGTCGATCAGCGCCGCCTCGTCGAGTTCCTCAGGGATGTTTTGCAACCCCGCCAAAAACATCAGCATGAAGGTACCGGTGGTCGTCCAGACGGCGAGGATCATGACAGCGGACAGGGCGACGCTGGGGCCCGAAAGCCACTCCCAGGCACTCAACCCCATGATCGTCGGACCGCCCGCCTCCGGGACCCCGAGCAGATGCAGCAAGCCGTTCGCATCGTTGAGCCAGACAGTCTCGACCACACCCGGCAGCAGGGCCGACAGCAGGACGTTGACCACGCCGCTCGGGCTGAACAGGAAAATGAAGATGAACGCGACCGCGATGGAGCTCGTCACGGACGGGAAGTAAAACGCGGTGCGGAAGAATGTCTTGCCGCGCAACAGTTTCGCGTTGACAATGACCGCGAGCAGGAGCGCGAGCGCGGTTTGCGCCGGGACGACGCCGAGCACATAGTAGAGGTTGTTGCGCAGGCTGCGGGCGAAGTCCGTCTGCACGATCCCGCTGCGCAGGAGCAGATCGTCATAGTTCTTCACGCCGATCGGGGTCGAGGTATCGAGCGGAGCGAGCGCACTCCAATCGCGGAAGCTCACCCACAGGGCGAGAATGATCGGGGCGAGGAGAAACACGCCCAGACCGGCGATCGCCGGCGCGCTGAACAGCCATCCGGCGAGGTTCTGTCTTCTGCTCATTTCTTGAGTACGTCGCTGCCGGCCGCCTGGGTCGTCGAGATCACTTGGTCGACCGTGCGGTTGCCGGCGGCAAGGCCCTGAATACCATCGTTGAACGCGTCGATGACCGTGCGGAACCCGGGCACGAAGACGCTCTTGCGGGCGTACGGTGCGCCGTCGACAAACGCCTTCAGCTCGGGCTTGCCGCTGAGCCACTCATCGGACAGGGACTTGCGCGAGGGCATGACCGGGAAATCCTTGGTGAACGACAGCTGCTGGTCGGGCTGGGTCAGGAACTTCACCAGGTCGAGGGCGGCCTCCTTGCGGGGCGAGGCCTTGGCCACGCCGTAACACACCGAGAAAGCCATGGTGCCCTTGGCCTTCGGCCCGGCCGGAAGCTCGGCGACGGCATACTTGACATTGGGGAAGTCGGTCTTCATCGCGCCGACGATCCAGTTACCCTCAATGGTCATCGCGGCCTTACCCTTGCCCAGCGCCTCGCCACCCCAGCCGGCCCCCACGGAGGCGGGCGTCGCGGCGTGGCCCTTGCGGTGCAGGTCCGTGATGAACTGCAGGGCCTGGCGCATCTCCGGCGTATCCATCGTCATCGCGGTAATGTCGTCGTTGGTCGGCCACGCGCCGGCCTGGGCCAGGAAGACGCCCCAGCGGTAAAACTCGGGGTTGAGCGCCAGACCCGGACGGCCCGGCTTGGTGAGCTTCTCGGCCGCGGTGGCAAGCTCCTGCCACGTCTTCGGGGGCTGGACCCCGGCGGCGGCAAGCTCGTCCGGGTTATAAATGAGCTGGAGAGTCGAAAAATCCTTGGGCGGACAGTAGTTCACGCCGTCGAACGTGAACGACTTGACAAGGCTCTCGTAGAAGTCGCCCGGATTGTCGACCTTGTCGCCGATGGGCTCGAGCGCGCCGGCGCGAGCCAGGTCGGGAAGCTTATTATCGTTGACGTAGAAGACGTCGGGGGGTTGCCCGCCCGCGAGTGCCGTCTGTAACGCGGTGTCATACTCGGGGAGCAGGCTCAGCTTGACCGTGTTGCGGCCGAGCTTGTTGTAGGCGTCGATGGCCGCGTTGAGCGCGGCATCCTCGGCCGGCGACGACGAGAAGGCATACATCTGCAGCTGCTGCGGACCTTGGTTTTGCTCGCTGCCGCACGCCGACACTCCGATCGCTCCGATCAGGAAGATCGCCGAAGTGGCAGCCAGCACTCTTTGGGTACCCATGGCAGGCCCCATACCCATTTCAATGCGTGACTTAACGGCCGGAGCGATGACGATTCGATCCCAGTCCGTGAGCACTATTCTTCTCGCCGGTCCGTCTCTTCGCAGGAGTCGGTCTTTTTCTCGGCCTTTTCTCGGTCTTGTCTCGGTCTCTTCGCGGGCTGGTCTCTTCGCGGGAGCTGGTCTTAGCGCGGGAGCTGGTCTTACCTCGCCGGTCGGCCTGATCCTGGCGGTCGATCTGATCTCGGCGGCCCGTGCTCGGGTGGAGAAGGCTACGGCGCGGGGTCTTGGGTGGGTGGGCCTGCGTTTGGGCAGGGTCTGCGCCGTTTGGGTGGCGGGCCGCGGCGCGTTTTGAGGATCCGGGCTCACCTGACGGTCAGCAGGATGACGACCTGCGTCAGGATGCCCACGCTCATCGTCGCGAGCAGGAAAATCGCCGCGATCCGCCCCATCAGTCGTGCCCGCGGAGTGCCGCCCCGGCCGAGCCGCCCAAGCATCGCGATCTCCGACTCCACCAGGTAGGGGCTCGGGCTGTCGGCCGTCACATACGCCAGCCCATCACTGTGCCGGATCTCATCATCCGGCTCCGGCATCCGCGCCATGCTCCCATGATGCCACCCCGCCCGCCCTCACACGTGGCCATCTTGTCCCGCATCACGGCCCGCATCACGGCCCGCGTCACGAGTGGAAAAGCGGTGCCTCCGGCGGGAGACCTCGGGGGCTCCGGGAACTGGGGGAAGCCACGTTTAAAAGCCATGCTTCTCTCACGCTTCGTTTCCCAAGCCGTGTCTTCTCAAGCCGCGCGGCGGGCTTTGCGGGCGGCTTGAGCGATGGCGGGCCACAGTTCCTGCCACGCCACGTCGCGGCTTCATAAGCCCGGCCGCACTCGCCTACTGCTTTCCGTCGCGAGCTCTGATCCTTGTCACGCGACGAGTGCGGGCAAATGTTTTCCGGGTGTGGCGTGACATCGATCAAGCAACTGGGGCGATGTGCAGGGCGGTGCCGGATGGTCGGTTTTTGGAGCAGAGCTGTCTCCACGGCCCAGGTGGCAGCCATTCGCGGCATCGAGTTGTCACCCGCCCGGTTCACTTATCCCACAGGGGCCGGGCAGGACCGTTTCCACAATCCAAGCTGGCAGCCATAGGCGCCCTTGACCTGCCCACCGATCGACTCGCTCACTCCCCGGGCCCGGTGGCAAACCACCCGGCGGCCGAGTGGAAGGCGGTGCCGGGATGTCCGTTTTGGGGGACTAAAAACGCTCTACCTCGTCCTCAAAACGGATATCGCGGTACCGGCCAAACCGTGCCCAGCCGATGGTTTTACACCCGCCCTAAGACAACCCCTTGAGTGCTGTTTGGATGCCGCGGTGGAATGTTGGGTACGCGTACATCATGTGGATGAGCCGGTCGATCGGGACTTCGGCGTGGATCGCGACTGTGAGCGCGGACAGGACTTCGCCGCCCATGGGGCCGACGGCGGTGGCGCCGACGAGGATGCCACGGTCGGCGTCGGCCACGACCTTGATGAGCTCTTCGGACTTGTGGATCCAGGAGCGGGTGGAGTCATTGGACTGTCCGGTGTGGACGTTGGGCAGGGCTTTGCGCGCCTGGGCTTCGGTCATGCCCACGGAGCCGATCTCGGGGTCGGTGAAGGTGACGCGGGGCAGGGCGCGGTAGTCGGCGGGCGGGCCGTCTTGGCCGAGGATGTCGCGGATCGCGACGCCCGCCTGATACATGGCCACGTGGGTGAACGCGCCATGGCCGGCCACATCGCCTACGGCCCAAAGCTTTTCGCCGGCGCGCATGCGGTCGTCGACGGTGAGTGAGTCGAGGCCGATGGCGGCCAGGTCGGGGCGGCGGCCGGTGGCTACGAGCAGCTTTTCGGCCTCGACGCCGGCGTTGGCCAGGGTCACGTGGAATCGTCCGTCTACATAGGACACTCGTTGGGCGGGAGCGCCGGTGAAGATTTGGATGCCGTCGGCGGCCAGGGCGTCGGCCGCGAGCTTGGACGCCTCGGGCTCCTCGAGCGCGAGCAGGCGGTCTGCCGCCTCGATGACCGTGACGTGCACACCGAAGCGCGCGAACACCTGCGCCAGCTCGAGCCCGATCGCGCCACCGCCCAGGACAGCCAAAGACCCCGGCAAGGCTGCGGCTTCGATCGCCTCCTTGTTTGTCCATAGGGGGGTACCGGCCAAGCCTTCGATCGGCGGGATGACCGCCCGGGTGCCGGTGCCGACGACCACACCGCGGGTGGCCTCGAACACGTCGTCGCCGACCTCGACCCGGCCCGGGCCGGCCACGCGGCCCCAGCCGCGCACGAAGCGCACGCCCTTTTTCACCAGGCGCTCCACCGCGACGCGATCGTCCCAATTGTCGGTGGCCTCGTCGCGCAGGCGCGCGTGCACCGGCCCCCAGTCGGGCGTCGCGCTCGCGGCACCGGCCAGCCCCGGAACGCGCCGAGTCTCGGCCAGCGCATTGCCCGCGCGGATCATCATCTTGCTCGGAATGCAGCCGTAGTAGGGGCACTCGCCTCCGACCAGGCGCCCCTCGATGCCCACCACCGACAGCCCGGCCTCGGCGAGCCTGCCCGCGACCTCCTCGCCGCCCACGCCCAGCCCCAAAACCACAACGTCACAGGTCTGTGTCGCGCTCATCTGGAACCCCCCACCCGTTTGACCAATCGGTCGCCGCTACTCATGTCGCTCGGCTCCCGCTCTCAGCGCCTTATAGATGTCGCCCAGCGTCAGGACGCCGATCGTCTCGTCGCCCCGCCGCACGCCGACCCAGCCCGTCCCGCCCTCCAGCAGGGCGGCCAGTGCGTCGTGCAGGCTGCCGTCGACGCTCACGACCGGGTAGTCGGGCGCCTCCGGAAGCCGCTGCAATCCATCTTGCGGGATGGGTGTGACAGCCAACCGCTTGATCCCGCGATCGGAGCCGACAAAATCCGCGACAAAACTGTTGGCGGGCTTGGAGAGCAGCTCGGAGGGCGTGCCATATTGCTCGAGCCGGCCGCCCTCGGACAGCACGGCGATGCGGTCGCCCAGGCGCACGGCCTCGTCGACGTCGTGTGTGACGAAAACTATGGTCTTGCCCACAGTGCTCTGCAGGCGCAGGAACTCGTCCTGCAGGCGCCCGCGCACGATCGGGTCGACGGCGGAGAACGGCTCGTCCATGAGCAGCACGATCGGGTCGGCGGCCAGGGCACGCGCCACGCCCACGCGCTGCCGTTGGCCGCCCGACAGCTCGTGCGGATATCGTTCGGCGTAGCGGGCCGGGTCGAGGCCGACCAGGTGCAGCAGCTCGTCCACGCGCGCGTTGGTGCGCGCCTTGGGCCAGCCGACCAGCCTCGGGACGGTCGCCACATTGGTGCGCACGGTCTGGTGGGGGAAGAGTCCCACGTTTTGGATGACATAACCGATGCGCCGGCGCAGCTGGACGGGATCGGACTTGGTGATCTCTTCATCGCCGATGTACATCCGGCCTGACGTCGGCTCGATCAAGCGATTGATCATCCTGAGCACGGTGGACTTGCCGCAGCCGGACGGGCCGATGAGCACCACGAGCTCGCCCGCGGCGATCTCCAGGCTCAGATTTTCGACAGCCACCGTGGCGCCGAACTGTCTGCGGACCTGATCCAGCCGGATCGCCGCCGCACCGGTAGCGTTCACCTTATGTCCTCCCAGGCTGGCAATCCTTGGTTCTCATGGGACTACATCCGTGACAACTCGGACACGCTGCTTGCCGCGCTGCGTGAGCATATCCTGCTCACAGTCGCCGCCGTGGCCATCGCGGCGTTCATCGCGATCCCACTGTCCATCGTGGCCTATCGGAAGAATTGGCTCACCGGGCCCATCCTGGCCACCGCGGGCACCCTCTACACGATCCCGTCGCTGGCTCTTTTTGCCTTCTTGGCGCCCTTCACCGGGCTCAATCCGGGGACGGTCCTGATCGGCTTGGTGCTCTACGCACTGCTCGTCATCTTGCGTGGCGGCCTCACGGGGCTGCGAACCGTCCCCACAGAAATCAAGGAAGTTGCTTCTGGCATGGGATATGGCAAGTTTGCCATGCTGTGGCGGGTCGAACTTCCCCTTGCGCTGCCAAGCATTATCACCGGCCTGCGGATCGCCACGGTATCGACTGTGGCGTTGATGACAGTCGGCGAGATAGTCGGCTTTGGAGGGTTCGGCAACCTCATCATCGGCGGGTTCCGCAACAACTTCTATCGTGCGCAGATCATGACGGCGACGCTGGCGTGTGTTGCGCTGGCGCTCGTGCTGGACGCGTTGCTGGCGTTGGCCGGACGCGCGTTGATGCCCTGGACGCGGAGGCGGGTCTCGTCATGAGCGTTATTCAAGACGCGTTCATATGGTTGAACGATCCTCTCAACTGGACACTGCCCGACGGGATCCTCGCGCGGACGCGAGAGCATCTGTGGATCACGTTTCTGGCCGTGGCCTTGGCGTGCGTGTTGGGCTGGCCGATCGGCGTGCTGCTGGGGCATTACGGGCGCGGTGGCGGTGCCGTGGTCATGCTGGCCAACGTGACCCGGGCGGTGCCGACCGTGGCGTTGCTCACGATTTTGCCGTTGACCGTGATCGGTTTCGGCGAGCGGGCAATCGTTTTCGCGCTAGCGGTGTTCGCCATCCCGCCGCTGCTCGCGAACGCGTACCTAGGAATAAGAGAGGTCGACCCCCAGGTGAAGGAGGCGGCGACGGGCATGGGGTTGTCCGGGCACCAGCTTCTCACCAAGGTGGAGCTGCCGCTTGCGGTTCCGTACCTGGCCAGTGGCTTCCGGACGGCCGCTGTGCAGGTGATCGCGACTGCCACGCTAGCGGCGTTCGTCAATGGGGGCGGGCTCGGCATGATCATTAGTCGGGGCTTCGGGCTGGGCTTGGCGTCCGGTGGCGGGCAGGTACTCGCGGGCGGCCTGATCGTGGCCGTGCTATGCCTGGTGGCGGAGGGTTTGCTAGCACTGGGCGAGCGCGCGGTCACGCCCAGGCATCTCCGTGCCCAAGAGAAAATGTCGGTGGGTCATGAAAGCATGACTATGTGAGCCACCACCGGCACGTGTGGGTGGCATGGCTCGCTAGTGGGCAGGCTGCCGCTTGCCCCGTCGGACACGCGGCCCGGGAAGACCGGGCCGGGACACAGAAGGCGGGCGAAGATGCGACTTCGTCAATTCTCGTCGGTGCTGCTCGCCGGGGTCATGACCCTGGCTGTCGTTGGCGCCTGCGGCAAATCCGGATCCTCGGGGACGACCGCGCCCCCGAGCGTGAGCGGTCAAGGGTGCGCGCCCGTTGCGGGCGACAAACTCGTGGTCCTCGAGGACGATAAAAAACTGCAAAACTCCGACAATATAGTGGCTGCTCTCAATGCCAAGGCGTCCACCCCCGCGCTCGTCGCGGCCGTCGACAAGGTGGCCGCCGCGCTCGACACGCCCAAGCTCATCGCGCTCAACAAGGCCGTCGACATCGACCGCAAGACCCCGGTCGTGGCGGCGCAGGAGTTCGCGGCGTCGGCCGGGCTCACCACCGGGCTGTCGGGCGGCAGTGGTGCCATCAAGGTGGGCGCGGCCAACTTCTCCGAGAGCGAGACCCTGGCCGAGCTATACAAACTGGCGCTCAACGCGGCCGGGTTCCAGGCCACCGTGCAAAAGGTCGGCAACCGCGAGCTTTACGAGGAGGCTTTGGAGCGTGGCGAGATCCACGTGTTCCCGGAGTATGCGGCGACCCTGACCGAGTTCCTCAACCAGAAGGCCAACGGCAAAGACGCCGCGCCCAAGGCCACGAGCGACATCAACACCACCATGGCGGCGCTGACCGAGCTCGGCGGCAAATACGGGCTGGCGTTCGGCAAGCCCGCGGCCGCGACCGACCAAAACGCTTTCGCCGTCACGAAGGCGTTCGCCGACCAGCACGGATTGAAGACCCTGTCGGACTTCGCGGCCAAGTGCAGCGGCACGGCCTCCATCCTGGCCGGGCCGGCCGAGTGCCCGGTGCGGCCGTTCTGCCAGCCTGGGCTGCAGAGCAAATACGGGATCAGCTTCGGCTCGTTCCACCAGGCCGACGCCGGCGGGCCCCAGACCAAGACCGAGCTGACGACGGGCAAGGCCACCATGGGCCTGGTCCTCTCGTCCGACGGCAGTCTGGCCAGCTAACCACTGCGGCGTGCCTAGCCCGCGCCCCCATCTGCCACACGGGTAGATGGGGGCGAGGGCCGGGCACGTCCATCCGAGCACGTGTTCGGTCGCGTCCGTGTTTTCGCGCCGTGCGCGTCGGCGCACTGCTGGGGTCGCCGACGATGTCGCGGGCTGAGCGCGTTCACGCCCGCGCGCTTGGCACCGCCGCACCGCCGCACCGCCGCACCACCGCCGCGCCGCACCACCGCCGCGCCGCACCACCGCCGCACCGCGCCGCACCGCCGCACCGCCGCACCGCCCACACGCCGTGCGCCACGCTGCGTGGGCCGCGCGCATGTCCCGTGTTTCGTTGCCGCGCATGTCCCGCGCCTTATGCCTGTGGTGCCCACGCCCCGTGCCCGGCACGCCGGGTGGTCCGCGCTTCACGCTTGGCTGCACCCGCTTTCGTGCCCACGGTTCCGCGCGTCGTAGGCCCGGTCACGCCTGCCTGCCGGCACACGCCTTGTGTGAAGGGAGGAGGGGTGTCGCGGGCTGCGGCGGCCCCTGCCTCGCGCTGCAGGACGCCAACGCCGCGCCTTCATACACCGCCCGTTGGCTGCGCCCACGCGTGCTGCCGCAGCGGATCGGGTGGACAGACCAAGTGACGCCCATCGGCGGGAGGCTGACGTCCACGCTATTTCCGCGCGTTTGGCTCACCCAAGGGTGCGCGGCTTTGCTCCGGTGGACGCCTAGCTGTCCGCGCGTTTGGCTCACCTGCGGGATGGCGGTGCGTGTTTGGTCCCGAGGTGTGCGGCTTTGTTTCGGTGGGCGCCTCGCTGTCCGCGCTGATCTCGGCGCGCGGGCGAAGGGGCGGGGTCTGGCGCGCGTTGGATGGGTCCCATGGGGGATGGTTGGCGAGTGTGATTGCCTCGTGGGTCTGGTTACGCCGCCGGGTCCGGTTCGGTCGCGGTGGCGTTGGCACGCCTGCGGCGGCGAGCCAAGAACCAACCAACGATCCCGACCACGCTGGCGCCGACGCCGGACCAGGTGGCCCAATGCGTCCCGACCTCGGTGAGGGTATAGGTGACCGTGCGGCTGACTGGCAGGCTCAGGCTGAGTTCGTGCGTGACCACGTGGCCGTCGCTGAGTGGGACCTCCAGGTGCGCGGTCAGCGTCAGGCGGTCGGTGGGCTGCTTCGGGTGTACCAACCAGGTCCAAAGCATTTGAATGTCTGAACCTGTCGACGCGTTGACGGCGTCGGACGGGCTGATATCGGCATCTTCCTCGCTGGCCAGCAGGGTCGCTCGCACCGTCGGGCCGACCTCGACGACACCGGCGGAGGTCGGAGAGGTGCCGGATAGGAGATTGTCGATCTTGTCTTTGATTTTAGTGCCTTCGCCGATGGACAGCCCGACGCGCTGGGTGTCGCCGACGGTGAGCGACTTCGGCGCCTGCCAGGTCGCTTCCTTGGCGATCAGCAGCTGCGAATCCTTGTCGACCTGTGCGAATGCCGGATTGGCCGAACTCGCCGTGGTCGGGCCGGGCTGCACGGCCGAGTTTGGCGGGCTTTCGGACGAGCATCCACTTGCGACGGCAAGCGCGAAGATCGCGACGGCTAAACAGATGCGGGGCGACACCACGGCAGCATAATGCCACGCAGTGACTATCGGCAGTGTCCGGTTGGAGACGGACGGATCACGATGCGGCAGGCTAGGCCTGTCTTTCGCACATGGGATTGAGCAACGTGTGTCGCTGACGTGAGGTCGTCTAGCCTGCTGCGTGTGGGTATTTCGAAGGAGCCTCGACGTGTGCCGAGGCGGCCTCGGGCGCAGATT
>JBIOYB010000287.1:0-20988 GCA_044869915.1 Allorhizocola sp. | reverse complement strand
TGGCCTGGCGGATCCACCATGTGGCGTAGGTGGAGAACTTGTATCCCTTGGTGTAGTCGAACTTTTCGACCGCGCGGATCAGGCCGAGGTTGCCCTCCTGGATCAGGTCCAGGAACGCCATGCCACGGCCCGTATAGCGCTTCGCCAGCGACACCACGAGGCGCAGGTTGGCCTCCAGCAGATGGTTTTTGGCGCGCTCGCCGTCACGCGAGACCCACAGCAGATCGCGCTGCAGCTCGCGGGTGAGCTCGACACCCTCCTCATCGGACGCTCGTAGCCGCTCCGAGGCGTAGAGGCCGGCCTCGATCCGTTTGGCGAGCTCCACCTCTTGCTCGGCGTTGAGGAGCGGCACCTTGCCGATCTGCTTGAGATAGGCGCGCACCGAGTCGGCCGAAGCGGTCAGCTCGGCGTCCTTGCGGGCCTGTTTGAGCGCCTCGGACTCCTCCGCGTCCCACTCGAAGTCGTCGGACTGCTCGGCGTCGGCCTCGGCCGCCTGCACCAGCTCGGCGGGCTCGTCGACCACCACGTCCTCGAGCTCGGCGGCCAGATCCTCGACGTCGAGCTCCGCGCCGTCGGGCTCGTCGCCGTCGAGCTTGACCGCGCCGGCCACCGCCTCGTCGGGCTTCTTCTCGCCCTTGTCGGCCTTTGGCGCGGCCGCCTTGGCGGCCTTCTTCGCCGGGGCCTTGGCTGCCTTGGCCGGCTTCTCGCCGGCGGGCTTGGCGGCGCCGGTGGCCTTCTTGGCCGGGGCCTTGGTCGCCTTTGCCGGCTTGGCGGACTGGTCGGCCTTATCCGCGGCTTCCACGCCCTCCGCGGCCACTTCCACGGCCGCTTCCGTAGACGTTTCCATGGCCCCTTCCACAGCCGGGGTCTCCACGACGGCCTCGCCTGCGCCGTCCGCGCCCGAGCCGGTCGCTGTGACGGCCTTCTCCGTGATAGGCGTCGCGGTCGCGGCCGGGCCGGAGGTGGCCGACTTGGCCTGCTTAGGGGTTGCCTTTGCCGTCGTCGCCTTGGACGCGGCCGTAGCCGCCCGCGCGGCGGCCACCTTGCGACGGTTGTTGTTGGACGAGTCGTCCACCTCGACGGTCACGCCGGCCTCCAAAAGGGCGCGCAGCAATTTCTTGGTCTGTGCGGGGGTCACCTCGGCGGCCTCCACCGAACTCGCCAGTTGTGCCGGGGTTAATCTGCCGCCGTGGCCTGCGGCTTGTGCGATCAGCATGTCGGTGAGCGAGCGTACGTCTACGCCGATCTGGCGAGCTTCAGTCACGGATGACCTTCCGAGGCGAGGCGATTTCTGCGTGGGCACGTGGCAGGCGTGAATTGTAGCGCTGTGTCGCGGGTAACTGACGGCGGCGCGGCACGCTCAGCTTTGCAAGGATGGCAAGAGTGGGCGTCAACGAACAAGAACTTTTGCGGATCGCGGTGCCGGTCGCGGCCGAGGCAGCGGCCGCCGCGCACCGGATGCGCGCCGAGGCCATCACCGAGGTCGATACCAAGAGCACCATCACCGACGTCGTGACGGCCGCCGACCGCGCGGTGGAGCGGCTGGTCACCGACGCGCTGCGGGCCGCGCGGCCGGGTGACGCCGTGCTGGGCGAGGAGCTTGGGGAGGAGTTGGGCGAGCACGGCGATGGTCAGGTGCGCTGGATCGTCGACCCGATCGACGGCACGGTCAATTATCTCTACGGCATCGAGCAATACGCGGTCTCGATCGCCGCTGAGGTGGAGGGTGAGGTCGTGGCGGGGGTGGTGCACAACGCGGCGACCGGGCGGGTGTGGACGGCGGCTCGCGGTCACGGAGCCTGGCGCGATGGGCGCAGGCTCACCGGCTCGATCCAGACCGACCTCGCGCAGACCCTCGTGGGCACCGGTTTCGCCTACGCGGCCCCGCGGCGTGAGCACCAGGGCCGGGTCGTGGCCGGCCTGCTGCCTCGGGTGCGCGACATCCGCCGGATGGGGTCGGCCGCACTGGATTTGTGCGCCGCCGCCGAGGGCCAGATCGACGCCTTCTACGAGAAGGGGCTCGCCGCGTGGGACCTGGCGGCGGGCGGGCTCATCGCGCGTGAGGCGGGCCTGCTCGTGACGGGGCTGCACGGCAGGCCGGCCGGGCCGGACCTCGTGCTGGTGGCCCCGCCGGTGCTGCATGCGCGGCTGCATGACGTGCTCTCGGAGTTGGACGCCGCAGGTGGCCCCTGACCCGCTCAGCCCTGGCAGGTGCCCGGGGGAAGCTTCGCCCTTCCCAAGATCGCGATCGCCTGCCGCATCTCGGTCGGCGTCGCCAGCTGCTTGAACCGCCCGCCGATCACGACGTCGACGAAGTCGTCCTCGCGCTTGAGATCAAACTGTGTGGTCGACTCATTGAGGAAGTAGGCGCGTAGCAGTTGGGCCGCGCCGACCGTCTTAGGCCCGTAGCGCAGGATCGCCACCTCGCCGTCATGGTAGACGGGCTGGTCGTTGACCTTCTCGCCCTCGATCCGGTCCACCTGGAACCGCCGGTTTTTGAAGTCGTTGGCGACGTTGGTGGCCAGGCCCGTCTGGTTCGTCGCATTGAAGACATTGATCTTGATCTCTGCCTCGTTCTCGGGGAGCGCGAGGTTTACCGGGACCTGGCCCGGCTTGCACTTCTCGGCTGTGGGCTCCCCGTGCTGGGTATCCTTGGTCACGGTGACGGCGACGAGAACGATGGCGGTGATCGCCAAGAGGCCGACAACCGCCAGAGCCCGGATCCGCGTCATGTGCATGTGCGTTCGCTCCCCGTCAACTTAAGACCAGTTGCGCCAGAGGTTATCGCTTCAAGACGCGGCCGCGGGGGCGACCCGTCGAGGATGGCCAACTTTCGTCAAAAGTCTCCGGCGTGCCGCGCCGGATCTTACGGGTGGCTACCCCTACCTTTGTCTCCCGACTGGCGTGCTCACGACGAACGGCGCAACCCTCCGGGCTGTCGGGTCGGTCACATCGGGAACAATTCGCGCCCCGCGCGCGTACAACTCCCACACGGACGCGTTAAAGTGTCGCGCTCGTTGGGGAAGAACACATATTGGGAGTGTGACAATCTATGGCTACCGACTACGACGCCCCGCGCCGAGACGAGGTCGACCTCGGCGAGGACAGCCTGGAGGAGCTCAAGGCCAGGCGCGTCGACTCGCAGTCGGGCAGCGTGGACATCGACGAGGCGGAAGCTGCTGAGACCTTCGACCTGCCCGGCGCGGATCTTGCGGACGAGGAGTTGACGGTCAAGGTGGTACCTATGCAGGCCGATGAGTTTCGCTGCTCGCGTTGCTTCCTGGTGCACCATCGCAGCCAGTTGGCCGGTGAGCGTAACGGGGAGCCGATCTGCCGCGAGTGTGCGTGAGTTGACTTCGTGCGGTGAGATAGGCCCATGACGACGGACGGCCGAGACACCAGCGACAACGATGCGCCAGGCGACAGTTCGCCACCTGGCGGTTTGCCAGGCGACAGTTCGCCACGTGGCGAGGAGCTGGCGACCGCCGTCGCCGGACTGGCCGAGTCCGACTTGGACCGCAAGAGCCGGGCGAAGCTGCTCGGCCGCATGCTCGACGGGCTGAGGGAGCGCGGGGTTAAACAGCTCTTTGCCCCGCGCAAGGCCCTTGGGTGGATCACCGACGCGGTGTCGGATCTCGCACCGCATGTGCCCGTGCGCGGCATCGACACGCTGCGCAAGCACTACCCGGGCCTGGAGGCCGACGCGCTCGCCGAGCGGCTGATCCGCAACGCTGCCCGGTCCACGGCAAGCGTGGGTGCGCTCGGCGGAGGCATCGCCTCGGTGGAGTGGGTCGCGCCGCCGACGTTGCTGACCACGCCGGTCCTGCTCGCCACGGAGACGGTCGCGGTGGTGGGGATCGAGCTGAAGCTCCTGGGTGAGCTGCACGAGGTCTACGGGCATCCGATCCTGGGCACGCCTTCGCAACGCGCCGTCAGCCTGCTGCAGGCGTGGGCGGCCCGGCGCGGGGTCAACCCCATGGTGCCGGGTGGCGCCATGGCGACCGTGCTGGGCACGGCGACCCGCAAGCAGCTGCGAGACATGGTGCTCAAGCGGTTTGGGCGCAACCTGACCACGCTGGGTCCGCTGTTGACGGGCGCGGCCATCGCCAGCTATCTCAACCGTCGGGCCACGCGCCGGTTGGGCGAGGATGTGAGCCGTGACCTGCGGCTGCGCTATGGCAAGCGGCCGGAGCTGCCATCCGCGGGGTGATGTAACAGTGCTTATATAAGTGCTGTTATATTGTACCTCGTGAGCCACTGGAGACCCGTTCGATTGATGCTCGAGGCGATGGACAATGACATCGCCTCCATTTATGAGCAGGCAGGGATCCCTGATCTGCGGCCGAGGTTCGTCGGCCCGCTGCTCGAATTGTCCAAACAGGACTCGATGACCATCCGGGCGCTGGCGACGTCGGTGCAGGTGACCCACTCGGCGATGAGTCAGACGGCCACCGCCATGCGCGGGGCCGACCTGGTCGAGGACGCGCCGGGCGGCGACGCCCGCACGCGGCGGATCAGGCTGACCGAGCGTGGGCGCGCGTTGCTGCCGCTGCTCGAGGCCGAATGGCAGGCCACCGAGGCGGCGGTCAAGGAGCTGGACGCTGAGATCCCGTATGCGCTGAGCAAGGTGGCCGAGGACATCCGGGCCGCGCTGGCCCGGCGCTCCTTCCGGCAGCGCCTCGACGACCACATGCGCCTCGACGCGCGCCCTGACCAAGGCTCTGACCAAGGCTCTGACGACAGCCCTGAGCAATGATGCTCGCGACGCTGCGCGAGCACGGCGCCTTCCGGCGGCTGTGGCTCGGCACTACGGTGTCCACATTGGGCAGTGCGTTCGGCGGGTTCGCCGTCACGTTCCATGTCTGGGATCGCACGCAGAGCGCGGCGGCGGTCGGCCTGATCGGCCTGTTCACCGCCGCGCCGCTGATCGTGCTGGCGCTCGTGGGAGGCGCGTTCGCCGATCGCTTCGACCGGCGGCGCCTGATCATGGCCGTGACGTGCGGGCAGATCGTGACGAGCGGGCTCATGGCGGTCGTCGCGCTGGGCGAGGCGGTGTGGCCGATGTTTGTGCTGGCGGGGGTCGCGTCGGGGCTTTCGGGGCTGGGTGCGCCCGCCAAACGGGCGCTCATCCCCGGACTCCTGCCGCCGTCCGGTCTCGCGGTGGGCCTCGCGCTGAACCACTTCTCGTTCCAGCTGGCGATGCTGCTCGGGCCGGCGCTGGCGGGACTGGTCACCGCGCGGTGGGGGACGGCCGCGTGTCTCATGGTCGACGCGATCACCTTTGTGGCCGCGGTCGCTGCGCTCGCGAGCCTGCCCGCGTCGGGGGCGGGCCCGGTGGCCCGGCGTGCCACGCAGATCTGGGAGGGCTTGCGGTTCGCCGCGCGGGAGCCGGCCGTGCGTGGCGCGCTGCTGGCCGACCTGGCCGCCACCGTGCTCGCGATGCCGATGGCGCTGTTCCCGGTGATCAACCACGACCGGTTCGGCGGGTCGCCGCAGACGTTGGGCCTGTTCACGACCGCTGTGGCGGTGGGCGGTGTGCTGGCCTCGGTGCTGTCCCGGGTGATCATCGGGCGGCGCAGGCCCGGGCTGATACTGCTGATGTGTGCGAGCGTTTGGGGCGGTGCGCTGGCCGGAGTCGGGTTGAGCCGCGATCTGGTGATCGTGCTGGCGCTGCTCGCGGTCGCGGGCGCGGCCGACACGTGGAGCGTCGTGAGCCGCGGGACGGTGGTGCAGTCGTGCACGCCCGAGTCGCATCGGGGGCGCATCGCCGCGCTGGAGCACATCGTCGGCGTGGCCGGACCGGAGCTCGGCAGCCTGCGCGGGGGACTGCTCGCGAGCGTCACCTCGGGGCCGGCGGCGATGGTGGCCGGCGGGCTGAGCTGCGTGGTCGGGATCGGGTTGCTGGCCCTTTCGGCGCCGCGGCTCAGGCAGTTTGAGGTGCGCCCGACAGGCCTCGATATGCTTCCGGAAGTCGTTGCACCGCAACAGGTCTAGCCCGCACCGCCGGCTTGGTGGTGCGGCACGTCAAGCGGCGCGACGGGCTGGGCTGCTGCGCATTCCCGCTCGAGCCCGCTGAGCGCGGGCCGGCCGCGGCGGCAGCGCCGCCCTACGCGCGGCCGGTCGCCGGCGGCGATGAGGCGGGTTCGGGGCGGTGTTGGTGCGGCTCGGGACAGCGCAGTGCGTTTGGCGCAGTGCGGCGGCCTCAGAACAGTGCGGGTCTCACGACAGTGCGGGTCTCACGACAGCGCGGGTCTCACGACAGCGCGGCGGCGAGCTTTTCGGGGCGGCGGGTGGAGACGACCCAGTAGGGCGTCGGGTCGTCGGGGTCGTTGAGCACGATCTGGACGGCACCGCCGATCCACGGGCGCTGGATGACGAAGGCGAGCGGGTCGGCGCCCGGCCCGAGCAGCAGGCGGCGGTCATCCGCGTCCAGCGGGATGACCTCGCCGACGAAGCGCAGCGGGATGTGTGCGTCGTCGACGTGAAGCTCGTCGGGTGTGACGGAAATCCTGATCCGGCCCAGCCACCATAGCCCGCCCGCGAGCAGCGGCAGGAGCAGCGCGAACGGCAGCCAGGTGCGCACACCGGCCGCGCCGAGACCGATCTCGGCGGCCAGCACGCTCGCGAGGGCCAGCACGAACACCCACATCCACCAAGGCACGTTGAGTCGTTCTACATAGCGAACCCTTGCCGGTGCGATGTGGTCTGAGGATGTCACAGCCCGACGATACGATGCCGGCGATGTAGCCGTTCCCCCGGAGGTTATGCCAGTGAGTCCCGACGCCGTGTCCGTGCCCGTGCTGCAGATCGACGCGGACCTGCCGCTGCCGTCATACGCCCATCCAGGTGACGCGGGCGCCGACCTTTACGCGGCCGAGGATGCCGTGATCCAGCCGGGCGAGCGCAAGCTGGTCCGCACCGGGGTGGCCATCGCCCTGCCGGAGGGGTTCGTCGGGCTGGTGCATCCCCGCTCCGGGCTCGCGGTCAAGCAGGGCCTCACCGTGCTTAACGCGCCGGGGACGGTCGACTCGGGGTACCGTGGAGAGATTCTAGTCAATCTCATCAACCATGATCGAGTAAACATTGCCAAGGTCGTGCGCGGGGATCGGATCGCACAACTTGTCGTTCAGCGTGTGGAGCGGGCACACTTCCACGGCGTCGAGAAACTGTCCGACTCCGCGAGGGGCACCGGCGGGCACGGCTCGACCGGTATCTGAGGAGGAAGAAGTGATCTTCTCGCGACGACGAGGAGCGGGACGTCACCATCGGGCCGAGGAGTCGCAGGCGAGCGCGGTCATGTCCAAGACCGAGGAGCGCCGGGCTAAGCGGGCCGCGCTGCTTCAAGACCTCGATCTGGCCGAGACGGGCGAGTCTGCGACTCCGGCGGCCGTGCCAGAGCCGCAGGGGCCGATCGGGCCGTTCGACTCCGCCGACGCGCCGCCCGGCGAGCGCGTCGACCTGGGCAGCCTGCTGCTGCCAGCCATCGATGGGGTCGAGATCCGCATGCAGGCCGGCGAAGATGGGATGATCCAGCAGTTGGTGCTGGTCAACGGGCCCAATGCGCTGCAGCTGGGCGTGTTCGCGGCACCGCGCACTGACGGGCTGTGGGACGAGGTGTGCGGGGAGATCCGCAAGTCGCTGTTCGACGACGGTGTCGCGGCCGACGCTGTCGCCGGGCGCTGGGGCATCGAGCTGCGCGCGCGGTTGCGCACCTCGCAGGGCTTCGACGACCTGCGGTTCATCGGCATCGACGGTCCGCGGTGGATGATCCGGGCCGTGCTGCAGGGGCCGGCCGCGGTCGACCTCGAGCAGGCCGGCCCGCTCGACGCCTGCTTGACCGGGCTGGTGGTGCACCGGGGCGAGGAGGCACGACCGACCCGCGAGCCGCTGCCGCTGCACCTGCCCGAACACATGCGCCCCGACGGCCCCGAGCCCGAAGCCGAGGACTCGCCCGCGGCCGAAGCGTCCCAGCCGTCAAAACGCAGGCCTTCACCTAGGCCGCGGCGGGATTAGGCTGGTTGCATGCCCACCGAGGATGCGCGCCGCGGTCTACGCGGCGTGCTGCATAGGTTGACCGCCTCCGAGCAGGAGCTCGAGTCCGAGGAGCTGCGCGAGGAGAGTGAGCGCGCCGGGTGCGCCTGCGTGGAGGACGTTCGCCGGGGCCAATTCGTGAGCGTGACCGGAAGACTGCGCACGGTCGTCTATACTCCGCGTACAAACCTGCCCACCCTCGAGGCCGACCTCTACGACGGCACCGACGTGGTCACGCTGGTGTTCCTTGGCCGGCGCCACATTGCCGGGGTCGAACCGGGCCGGGCGCTGACCGTCCGCGGCCGAGTCGCGCTGCGCGACGGGCGCAAGGTCATATACAACCCGCACTATGAGCTGGAAGCGGCGAGATGAAGATCAGCACTGAGGAAGAGCTACCCCCGTTCGCGGAGCAGATGGCCCAGCAGCTGGGCGGGATGAAAGGGATCATCGAGTCCGGCATCCCGGTGACCGTGTTCGTGATGGCCAACCTGGTGCTTGGCTGGTTGATGCCCTCGCCGCCCGCGGCCGAGCGGTTCACGCTCAAAATCGCGATCACCGCTGCGGTGGCCGTGGCGATCGCGATCGCGGTGATGCGGCTGGCCCGCAAGGAGTCCGTGCGGTTCGCGGTCAACGGGTTGTTCGGCATCGCGCTGGGCGCCTGGCTCGCCTGGGACACGGGCGAGGAGCGGGCGTTCTACCTGCCCGGCATCCTGATCACGCTGGGCTACGTCGGGCTCCTCCTCGGGTCGATCGTGATCGGGCATCCGCTGGTGGGCTGGATGTGGACGATCATCGCCAACGGCGGCAAGGGCGAGTGGCGGGCCGACGCACGGTTGCGGCGCGTGTTCGGCTGGCTCACCGGGCTGTGGGCGACCGTGTTCCTGCTCAAGGCCTCGATACAGAGCGCGCTTTATTACGCCGACTACCCGACGGCGCTGGGGGTCGCGCGGATCGCGCTGGGATACCCGGTGTTCGCGTTGCTGATCGCGGTCAGTTTTTGGGCGATCCGGCGGACCCGGCGGGACGAGCCGGGGGAGCCCGCGCTTCCGTAGGTCGCTTGGGCACGGGTTCGGCTCCGTTGCAGCGCGAGGAAGGATGCGACGCTGTGTGGGCTTCCCCGGGAGCAGGTGACGGTGTATCGCAGCCTGTTCGAGGCGGGCGGTGTCAGGGCCTGTCCGGGGTGCGTCGAGCGGGCGGCGGCCGCGCCGACTGAGCCGTGTGAACAGGAGCGGCTGCACGATCTGGTGTTGGCCGCGGCTGACGGGCCGCTGCGTGATCGGCTTGTGGCTGTGCTGAGGCAAGGCGCGGAGATCACCATGTGGGTCAACGGGGGTGGCGAGTCCGTGGGCAAGCATTACGCGAGGCTGGATCGCGTGGTTGAGGGGGCCGAAGCGTTGGCCGCGGCGTTGCGGACGCCCGGGCGCGTGGGGGTTGCCCGCGTGGTGGATGACGGCGGGGAGTTCATCGTGGTGCTGCCGGGCGAGGGGAGCCCGGCGATCGGCTGGGCGACCGCCGGCGGGCGTTAGCGGCGAGGGGTGCGGCGGGCGCGGGTCTTTTCGACCGAGTCGGCGCCGAGGACGACCGAGCGGACCTGCTCCTCGACCTCGGAGGTGCACACGAAGATGAGCTCGTCGCCGGCCTCGACCGGATCGTCGGGGGTCGGGGTGAGGACGCGTTTGCCGCGCACGATGGCGACCAGCGCACTGTCGCGGGGGAGCGGGATGTCGCGGATCGGGTCGCCGACGTGCGGGGCGTCTGCGGGCAGCGTGATCTCGACGAGGTTGGCCTCGCCCTGCCGGAAGGTCATGAGGCGGACCAGGTCGCCGACGGTGACGGCCTCTTCGACGAGGGCGGCCATGAGGCGAGGTTTGCTGACGGAAACGTCTACGCCCCACTGCTCGGTGAAGAGCCATTCGTTTTCGGCTCGGTTGACGCGGGCGACGACGCGGGGGACGGCGAATTCGGTCTTCGCCAGGAGGCTCACGACGAGGTTGACCTTGTCGTCGCCGGTGGCGGCCACGACGACGTCGCAGGAGGCTAGGTCGATTTCTTGCAGGGACGACAGTTCGCAGGCGTCCGCGAGGATCCATTCGGCCGCGGGCACCTTCTCGTGGCGCAGCATCTTGGGCTGGCGCTCGAGGAGCATGACCTGGTGACCGTTTTCGATCAGCTCTTGGGCGATGCTGCGCCCGACATTGCCGGCTCCGGCGATCGCGACTCTCATCTGGTCCCCCTTAAGAAGTGGGCGGAGTGGAAGCGGCTGCGGCGACGTTCTTGGAAATGTCGTCGGTGACCAGCATGTAGATCTGGTCGCCGTCCTGGATGACCATGGAGGGCGTGGGGAGCGTACCGATGCCGAAGCGCATGACGTAGGCGGCGCGGGTGCCAGTGGCCTGCTCGAGTGCGTGGAGCGGGTGGCCGACCCAGTCGGGGTGGAAGGGCGTGTCGACGACGGCGACCGTGCTGGTGGGGTCGCGCCACAGCTCGGCCATGCCCTCAGGCACGAGGTGGCGCACGATGCGGTCGGCGGTCCAGCGGACGGTGGCGACGGTGGGGATGCCGAGCCGTTCGTAGACCTCGGCTCGGCGCTGGTCGTAGATGCGGGCGACGACGCGTTGGACGCCAAAGGTTTCCCGGGCGAGGCGGGCCGAGATGATGTTGGAGTTGTCGCCGCTGGAGACGGCCGCGAACGCGTCGGCGTGCTCGATGCCGGCCTGGATGAGCACGTCGCGATCGAAACCTATGCCCGTGACGGTGAGGCCCGCGAAATCGGAGGACAGGCGCCGGAACGCGTCCCCGTCCTGATCAATGACCGCGACGGAGTGCCCGCGCGCTTCCAGGGTATGGGCGAGCGTCGATCCCACTCGGCCACAACCCATGATCACTACATGCACGACGAGCCCTCCTGGCGCACGACCAATCGCGCTCATCATAGGCTGCGCATGTGGCGAACCCGACGTCCGTGCTCAAGCGACTGCTGCTAGGGCGGCCTTTCCGATCTGACCGACTCCATCACACCTTGTTGCCTAAGCGGATTGCGTTGCCGATCTTCGCGTCGGATGCGTTGTCGAGTGTCGCTTATGCGCCGGGTGAGATCTTCTTGACGCTGTCGATCGCGGGTGCGGCGGCCTTCGCCTATTCGCCCTGGGTGGCGGCTGCCGTGGTGATCGTGATGCTGACCGTGGTGGCGAGCTACCGGCAGAACGTGCACGCGTATCCGTCGGGTGGTGGCGATTACGAGGTGGCGACGGTCAACCTGGGGCCTAAGTTCGGGTTGGGTGTCGCGAGCGCGTTGCTGGTGGACTACATCCTGACGGTTGCGGTGTCCGTGAGCGCCGGGGTGGAAAACCTGGGGGCGGCGATCCCGTTCATCGGCGAGCACAAGATGGGCTTTGCCGTGGCGGTGGTGGTGCTGCTGACGGCGCTGAACCTGCGAGGTGTGCGGGAGTCGGGTGTGTTGTTCGCCATCCCGACGTATTTGTTTATGTTGGCGATGGTTGGGCTGATCCTGTGGGGGTCGTGGCGGATCTTCGGGCTGGGGGAGGTGCTGCGGGCGCCGAGCGCCGATCTGGTGATCAAGTCGGAGGGCATGACCGTGGGCGCGTCGATCGGGTTCGCTTTCCTGCTCGTGCGGGCGTTTTCGTCCGGATGTGCGGCGCTGACCGGTGTCGAGGCGATCTCCAATGGTGTACCCGCGTTCAAGTCGCCGAAGAGCAAGAACGCCGCGACGACGTTGCTGCTGCTCGGGGTGCTGTCGATCACGATGCTCATCGGGATCGTGGTGCTGAGCCTCAAGACCGGCCTGCAGTATGTGGAAGATCCGGCGCTCCAGGTGGGGCCGGGGTATGAGCAGGCCACGGTCACCGCGCAGCTGGCGAGTGTGATTTTTGATCATTTCGAGCTGGGCTTCTACCTGGTCATCGCGGTGACGGCGCTCATTTTGGTGCTGGCGGCGAACACGGCGTTCAACGGGTTTCCCGTGCTCGGCTCGATTTTGGCGCAGGATCGTTACCTGCCAAGGCAATTGCACACGCGCGGGGATCGGCTGGCGTTTTCCAACGGGATCATCTTCCTGGCGTTCTTCGCGGCCGTGCTGATCGTGGCGTTCCGGGCGGAGACGACGAAGCTGATCCAGCTGTACATCGTGGGCGTGTTCGTGTCGTTCACGCTGTCGCAGATCGGGATGCTGCGCCACTGGAACAGATACCTGTTGCGCGAGCGGGATCCCGTGGTGCGCAGGAGGATGAAACGGTCGCGGATCATCAACGGCATCGGCGCGGTGATGACCGGTTTTGTGCTGATCCTGGTGCTGGTCACGAAGTTCACGCACGGGGCGTGGATCTCGATTGCGGCGATGGCCGTGATCTACACGATCATGGTGGGGATCCGGCGGCACTACGACCACGTGGCAGGCGAGCTCACGCCGACCGAGGAGAAGCCGGTGCTGCCGTCGCGCGTGCATGCCGTGGTGCTGGTGAGCAAGGTGCACCTGCCCACGCTGCGCGCGCTGGCCTACGCGAAGGCGACCCGGCCCGACACGCTGACCGCGCTGACGGTCAACGTGGACAGCAACGACACGCGGACGATCCAGAACGAGTGGGACCGGCGCGGTATCAGCATCCCACTGACCATTGTGGACAGTCCGTACCGCGAGATCAGCCGCCCGATCATCAACTACGTGAAGTCGTTGCGGGAGTCGAAGCCGCGCGATGTCGTGAGCGTGTACATCCCGGAGTACGTGGTGGGCAAGTGGTGGGAAAACCTGCTGCACAACCAGTCGGCGCTGCGCATCAAGGGGCGGCTGCTGTTCGAGCCGGGCGTGATGGTGACCAGCGTGCCCTGGCAGCTGCACTCGACCGCCGGCAAGGATCTCGAGCGCATCGACCGCGATCTGTCGCGCGCGCCGGCCCGTGGGCCGCGTCACTTCGAGGAAAGCTGATGGAGTCGATGGAGCTGCTGGTGGGGGCGCCCGCGCACGGCGGGCACTGCGTGGCCAGGCACGACGGGCAGGTCGTGTTCGTGCGGCACGCGCTGCCCGGCGAGCGCGTGCGGGCCGAGGTCACCGAGGAGCACAAGGGCTACCTGCGAGCGGACGCGGTCGAGGTGCTGGAGGCGTCGCCGGATCGGGTGCCCGCGCCCTGCCCCTATGCCCGGCCGGACGCGTGCGGTGGCTGCGATCTGCAGCACGCGTCGCCTCGGGCGCAGCTGGAGTGGAAGACGTCCGTGCTGCGGGAGCAGCTGCGGCGGCTGGCCCGCATCGACAGCGACGCGTCGGTGCAGGCGCTGCCGGGGGACGGGTTTGGTTGGCGCACAAGGGTTCGCTATCGGGTGGCGGCGGCGGGCTACGCGGGGCTGCTCAAGCATCGATCCAATGAGGTGGTGCCGATCGACCGCTGTCTGATAGCTCACCCTGCGATCCAGGCAATGTCCATTTTGGATATGCGGTACCCGGAAACGGACGTCATCGATGTCGTGAAGCCCGCCGATGGGCCGGCGCAGGTCGTGGCCGGGCAACGGATCGTGGAGCGTGCGGCCGGGCGGGAGTTCGATCTGGCGGCGTCCGCGTTTTGGCAGGTGCACCCGGCGGCCGCCGACATCCTGACCGCGACCGTCGTCGAGTTCCTGAAGCCGGAGCCGACCGAGCGGGCATGGGATCTCTACGGTGGCGCGGGCCTGTTCTCGGCCGCGCTGGGGTGCCCGGTCACGCTCGTCGAGGCGTCGCGGGAGGGCGCGGAGGCGGCCCGCCGCAGCCTGGCCGGCCTGCCCGTGACCGTGGTCGAATCCACTGTGGAGCGGGCCCGCCTGGGTAGGGCGGTCGACATCGTCGTGCTGGACCCGCCACGCACCGGGGCCGGGGCCAAGGTGGTGCGCCTGATCGACGGCGCCCGGCCGCGGGCGGTGGCCTATGTGGCGTGTGATCCGGCCGCGTTCGCCCGCGACCTGCGCACCTTCATGGATCTCGGGTGGGAGCTCGCCGCGATCCGTGCCTACGACTGCTTCCCGCAGACGCACCACTTCGAGACGGTCGCCCTGTTACACCGCATGGGTGAGCCTGTCGACACGTCAGGGTGACCCGCTCGCGCGGGAGCTGGGCAGGCCTGTGAACGACCTGTGTAGGTCCGAAGGGAGCTGCGACCAGGACTTGTCTTGCCCGATAGACTTTGCGGCTATGACCGACCGTGAGTACCCGCTGCTCAGCACGATTCGTGTTCCGCAGGACCTCAAGGCCCTCTCACCTGAGCAGATGCCCTTGTTAGCGGCCGAGATCCGCGACTTCCTGATCTCCAAGGTGGCGCGGACGGGCGGTCACATCGGCCCCAACCTCGGTGTCGTCGAGCTCACCTTGGCGATGCACCGGGTCTTCGATTCCCCCGCGGATCGCTTTCTGTTCGATACCGGGCATCAGGCATATGTCCACAAGATCGTGACCGGCCGTCAGGACGGGTTCGACCTGCTGCGCCAGCGCGGCGGGCTGACCGGCTATCCGTGTCAGGCCGAAAGCGAGCATGACCTGGTCGAAAATTGTCACGCCTCGACGGCCCTGTCCTACGCCGATGGCATGGCCAAGGCCTATGCGCTGCGCGGCGAGGCCCGCCACGTCGTGGCCGTGGTCGGTGATGGTGCGCTCACCGGCGGCATGTGCTGGGAGGCGCTCAACAACATCGCTGCCACCCGCAACCGGCTCGTGATCATCGTGAACGACAACGGGCGGTCTTACGCGCCGACCATCGGCGGGCTGGCCGACCACCTCGCGACGCTGCGGCTCAACCCGGGCTACGAGAAGGTGCTCGACCTGATCAAGGACGCGCTGGAGAAGACCCCGCTGGTGGGCAAGCCGCTCTTCGACGCGCTGCACGCGGTCAAGAAGGGCATCAAGGACGCGGTGGCGCCCCAGGCGATGTTCGAGGACCTGGGCATCAAATACGTCGGCCCGGTCGACGGGCACGACGAGTCCGCGATGGAGTCGGCGCTGATGCGCGCCAAGCGTTACGGCGGCCCGGTCATCGTGCACGCGGTGACGCAGAAGGGCTACGGCTACGCGCCCGCCGAGCAGGACGAGGCCGACCGGCTGCACTCGCCCGGCGCGTTCGACATCGAGACCGGCAAGCTGCTGGCCGCGCCGAGTCTCAAGTGGACCAATGTGTTCGCCGACGAGCTGGTTTCGGTCGCCCGCGAGCGGCCCGACATCGTGGGCATCACGGCCGCCATGCCGGAGTCGACGGGCATCGACAAGCTCGCGGCCGCGTTCCCCGACCGGGCGTTCGACGTGGGCATCGCCGAGCAGCACGCCACGACGTCGGCTGCGGGGCTGGCGCTGGCCGGCATGCACCCGGTGGTGGCCATCTACGCCACGTTCCTCAACCGCGCCTTCGACCAGGTGCTCATGGATGTGGCGCTGCACAAGCTTCCGGTCACGTTCGTGCTTGACCGGGCGGGCGTCACCGGCCCCGACGGGCCGAGCCACTACGGCATCTGGGACATGTCGATCCTCGGCGTGGTGCCCGGGCTGCGGGTCGCGGCGCCGCGCGACGCCGAGACGCTGCGGGCCTCCTTCCGCGAGGCGGTCGCGATCAATGACGGCCCGACCGTGGTGCGCTTCCCGACCGGTTCGGTGCCGGCCGCGCTCCCGGCGTTGCGCAGGGTCGGCGGCGTGGACGTGCTGGCCGAGGCCGACCGCAAGGACGTGCTGCTGGTGGGCGTCGGTGCGCTGGCACACCTGGCGATGCAGGCCGCGGGCGAGCTGGCCAAGGCGGGCTATGGCGTGACCGTGGTCGATCCGCGCTGGGTGCGCCCGGCTCCGATCGAGTTGGTGGGCCTGGCCGGCGAGCACAAGCTCGTGGTCACCATCGAGGACGGCGTGCGCAGCGGCGGCATCGGCGACGCGATCGCCAAGCTGTTGCGCGACAACGAACTCGACGTGCCCGTCCGGGATCTCGGCGTGCCGGTGCAGTGGATCGATCACGGCACGCGGGCGGAGATCCTGGCCGAGGTGGGTCTGACCGTGCCGGACGTGACCGGGCGCATCACGAAGTGGATTTCCGCGCTGATCGCACCGGCCGATTCCGCGCTCACGAGCGTCACCCGCGGTTAGCCGGCTTGCCATACACTCTCCCCGTGCGGGGAGAGGTATTCATCGACCTCGGTGAGCTGATCGAGGTCGATGACGACGCCGGCGCCGATGCGCCGCAGTCGCGTCCAAAGTGGAGGGTGCCCGCCTGGGCGTCGGCGGCGCTGGTCGTGCTGGCCGTGCTTGCCGTCGTGGCGGGTCCGCCGCCCCGTCCACGGGTGGTGCGGATCGCCGACTTCCCCGGCATCGAGCGCGGCTTCATGCTCCTCGATGGCGGTTTCGTGCGCCAGGACGGCGGCGAGCTGTTCTTCGTCGGCGCGGACGGCCGCGAGCGCTGGCGGATCCCTTGGCAGGAAACCGTCAACGACGACATGCAGGACGGCGTCATCGGGGGCCGGCTGCTGTTCCGGATCCAGCGCGCGGGCGGTGACGTGCAGACCATCGCGCTGGACGTCGCCACCGGGGAGCAGCTGTGGCAGCTGGACGGCTGGGCCTTCGATCTCGGCGATGTCGTCATGGAGTGGGGCGACGAGGGGCTGCGCATTCATGATCCCGGCGATGGACGGCTGTTGTGGGAGTCGCGCGACCATCGCGCGGCCCAGCCCGACCCGAGGACCCGTTCGATGTTCATCCTGGACCGCGATCAGCGCATGACAGAGCGCGATCTGCGCACGGGCGAGGTGCGCCGGTCGCAGCAGCTGGTGCTCCCGGCGGAGCTCGACCAGCTGGACATCCAGACGGGCGAGGAATATCTGATGGTGGCGGCGTTTTCCATGGCGGGGCAGCGCCACGAGCTGGTCTACCTGTCCCGGCCCGAGCTGCGGCTCCTCCAGGCGCCTCCTGTGCGCTACGACTATCGCTACGACTGCGGCGCCGTGGACTGCGTGCTGCGGTTTGGTGGTGGCGGCGAGGCCGGTGGCGTGGTCGACCGGGCCACCAACCGGCTGCTGTGGTCGGTGGATGAGGGGCAGATCGTGCTGCCGTGGGAGGGCGGCCGTTTGATGCTCACCGGCTTCACACAGTCGCCCAGTGAGGTGCGTGCGCTCGAGATTGTCGACCCGGTGACCCGGCGCAGCCTTGTGGACGTCACCGGGTGGACGCTGCTGGCCGACCCGGGCGGGAGGAGCGCGCCGGCCGAGGGCGTCTCGCGGATCGCGTTGTTCCGCGGGCAGGGCAGGCCAACCCTCGTGGCGCATATGGGGAGCCATGGGCCTCGCGTCTTGGGGTCGATCCCCGGTGATGTCACGGATTGCCGGTATGTGGCTCCGCTCGTGCTGTGCAGGGCGACTCGTAACACGATCGGGGTGTGGCGTGTCGACGCCTGAGGTGTTCATCGACCTGGACGATCGTGGGGATTGGCGCGACGAGGCCAAACCCGTTGCTCCGCAGCGCAATCGCTCCTACCGGGCGGTCGCGCTCGGCGCCGTCACCGTGCTGCTGCTCGGCCTGCCCACGATGTCGATGCGGCCGAAGCCACCCATCGTGCAGGTGGGCATCTTCCCGCGGCCGTCGGAAGACAGCGTGCTCATCGGGGATGCCACCGTTTCCACGCACGGCGGCACGATCACGGTGTCCAATATGGACGGCACGGTCAGGTGGACCTACCGGGTGGAGGGCACGTTCGACTTCGTCTCCGTCGATGCCGATACCGTGAGCGGTGTCTTCCTCGCCAGGGCCATGCGCCAGCAGGAGACCGGCGGCGATGGTCAATATAGGCTGGCCACGAGCGAGGCGATCGGGCTCGACACCGCGACCGGCCAGGTGCGCTGGCGCGTCGATGGCGGCCTGGTGCGGCGCGGGGACAGGCTGGTCGGCACCGAAGACCACTGGATCCGGGTGTATCACGGAGATCCGCCGGCGATCCGCTGGGAGGCATCCGGCTTCGTCAGGACGGCCCTCGACCGCTCCGAGGACGGCAAGCGCGCCTGGGGACTCAAGGCCGACGGCACACTGTCCGAAATGGACCTGGAGACCGGTGCGGTGCGGGATCGGGCGAAGCTCCCGCCCTCCATGGTCTCCAAGGCGACCGCCAAGGGCGGTTACCTGTTCGTGCTCGGCGGTCTGCTGGTCATCCAGGCCGACACGGTCGAGGTGTACGACCTCATCACACAGCAGCCGGTGAGCTGGGAGAGCCCATGGCTGCCGGATTACGAGTGCGGCACCCTCGTCTGCGGCCGGTATGCGACGGGCCCCAACGGCAGGGCGGGCGCTGCGGACCCGCGGACCGGCAGGGTCGTCTGGACGCTGTCGACCGGCCAGTGGTTTTGGCCCACCAGCGTCGGCATCGTGCTGGTGAGCAGCTCCTCCGGCACCGGCCTGGCCACGGTCCTGGGGCTGATCGATCCGCAGACCGGTGCCATCCGGGTGCCGGTGGACAACTGGCACATCTTGACCTTCCAGGGCGATCAGATCATCGTGGCGCGCCCGCAGGAGGGCAGGACCCACCTCGGGGTGATGACGCCCACCGGGGTGCGGGCGCTCGGATCGGTGGGCAGCCTCCTCGTCGCCTGTCAAAACTCCCGCAACCTGATGATGTGCGTCCTTCCCGACGGCCGTGCGGGCCTCTGGGAGCTCAGCCCCTAGTCCGCTGGCAGAGCCTGTGTAGCCTCGGACGCATGCGCGTGCTGGTGGTGGAGGATGAGCGGCATCTGGCCGACGCGATCGCGCGTGGGTTGCGCCGGCAGGGCCTGGCGGTGGACGTGGCCTATGACGGCAACACCGGGCACGAGATGGCCTTTGTCACGCGCTACGACGTGGTGGTGCTCGACCGCGACCTGCCCGGCATGCACGGCGACCAGCTGTGCGCCGAGCTGGTCTCGTCGGGCGCGCTGACCCGGGTGCTGATGCTCACCGCGAGCGGCAGCGTCGCCGAGCGGGTCGAGGGGCTGCGCCTCGGCGCCGACGACTACCTGCCCAAGCCGTTCGCGTTCGACGAGCTCGTGGCGCGGGTGCAGGCGCTGGGCCGGCGGGCCACGCCCGTGACCCCGCCCGTGCTCAAGGTCGACGACCTGGAGCTCGATCCGGCCAAGCGGGTCGTGACCCGGGGCGGCACGGTGATCGAGCTGACCAACAAGGAATTCGGCGTGCTGGAGGAGCTGTTGCGGGCGCGTGGCGCGGTCGTGTCCACCGAGGAGCTGCTCGAGCGGGTGTGGGATGCCAACACCGACCCGTTCACCACCATCGTGCGCGTGACGATGCGCACCCTGCGGTTGAAGCTCGGCCAGCCGGTGCTCATCGAGACCCTGGTCGGCGCCGGCTACCGGATCATCCAGCCGTGACGCGGCTACGTCCCACCCTGCGGCTGCGCATGACACTGCTCAACGCGTTGCTGCTGCTGGGCACGGGCTCGATGCTGATCCTGCTGGCCTGGCTGCTGGTGGGCGAGGCGATGCGGCCGGTGCAGGAGCTAGCCGACGTCACGGTGGTGGTCCTGCGCGATGGCAGCAGGGTCGACGCGCGGCAGTGGCAGGAGCGGCTGCTCGACAACGCTCACATCCAGCTGCTGGTCAAGGGCCCGCTCGCGGTGCTGGCGATCACGCTGGTGGGCATCTTCGGGGCATATGTATTGGTGGGGCGCGCTTTGCGCCCGCTGCATCAGGTGACGGCGACCGCGCAGAAGCTCGGCGGCGAGACGCTGGACCAACGGATCAACTACACGGGCGCGGACGACGAGGTGGCCGAGCTGGCCGACACGTTCGACGCCATGCTCGACCGGCTCAACGCCACGTTCACGGCGCAGCAACGGTTTGTGGCCAACGCGTCGCACGAGCTGCGCACGCCGCTGGCGGTCATCCGGACCGAGGTCGACGTGACACTGTCCGAACCGGACGTTGACGCGGCCGAGCTGCGGCGGATGGGCGTGGTTGTGCGGGACGCGTCGGAGCGGGCCAATGCGTTGGTGGACGCGCTGCTCGTACTGGCAAGAAGTCAAGCGAGGACCGGGTTGCGGGCAGAGCCCCTGGACCTCGCAGCAGGCGTCAAGGGCGCGCTGTCCGCAATGGACAGTGAGATCAGGCGGACCAACCTGACCGTCACCACCCGGCTGCGGCCGGCCCCGGTGATCGGTGACCCGAGCCTGCTCGACCGGCTGGCGGGCAACCTGATCGAAAATGCGGTGCGCTACAACCACCTGGGCGGGCAGATCTGGATTCACAGCGGGCGCGAGGGCGACTACGCCCAGCTGGTCGTCGGCAACACCGGTTTCGACGTGGACCAGGCCGACGTGGCCGGGCTGTTCGAGCCGTTCCGGCGGGGCGGGCGGGAGCGCACCGGCGCGCGCGGCTCGGGCTTGGGCCTGTCCATCGTCCACGCCGTGTGTCAGGCCCACGGCGGCTCGGTGGGCGCCGTGGCGCGGCAGGGCGGAGGCATGGAGGTCACCGTCGCGCTGCCCCTGCGGCCCGCCTGACGTTAATCCGTGGGGGCGTCGAGGGCTCGGGCGAGGTCGGCCCGGGAGCCGATGCCGAGCTTGGGATAGATGCGATACAGGTGCGTGGTCACCGTGCGCGGCGAGACGAACAGGCGCTCGGCTACCTCCCGGTTGCTCAGCCCCTGCGCGACCAGCTGGGCGATCTGCAGCTCCTGCGGGGTGAGCCGATCGCGCCTGTCGTCGGCCCGGCGCAACGTCTCGCCGGAGGCGCTGAGCTCCTGGCGGGCCCGTTGCGCCCACGGCGCCGCGCCGAGCGCGTCGAAGGTGGCGGCCGCGGCGCGCAGGAGCGGCCGGCAGTCGGCCGCCCGCCGGTCTCGGCGCAACCATGTGCCATAGGCGAGCTCCAGCCGGGCGCGCTCGAACGGCCACCGTGAAAGGTCTGCGGCGAGAGCGGTTTTGAAGAGCCCATCGCCGGGGGCGAGCACGGCCCGGGCGTAGGCGAGCGTCAGGCCCAGGGCGGGGG
>JBIOYB010000286.1:0-2379 GCA_044869915.1 Allorhizocola sp. | reverse complement strand
GCCCGGTCATCAACGCGCAGGGCCAGGTGGTCGGGATCGCCAGCGCAAAAATCCGCAACGCCGAGGGGTTCGGCCTCGCCATCCCGATCGCCGACGCCTGCCGGCTCTTTCCTATCTGTACCTGAAGGGGGACCCATCAAAATGTCAGACATCCACGGGGGACCAGAACAGCAAGGCGCCACTCCTGGTCCGCCTCAGCGCAGGTCCCGATGCCCGCGACGGAAACGACCGCGTTCCAGCCGGTAGCACCGATGGCAACCGGCCAAGTGGGATACGCGGCCGGACCGGTGCAGGCCGGCCCCGCGCCCGTGAGCGCGCCGGGCTATGAGACGTATGGGATTTCGGCCTACCCGCCGCCGGCCACGCCGAAGCGCGGGCGCGCCGGCATGATCGTGCTATCCCTTGCGACAGGTGTGCTGGTGCTGGCCACGGCCGCGCTGGGCGTCCTGTTCTTCCTCGAGGCCGACGCGCGTGCCGACACCCAGGCGCAACTCGACCAGAAGACGTCGGCCCTGTCCGCCGAGCAGACCAAGACCAAAGACCTGGACACACAGCTGCAGACGTCCAAGGAGACGGTCGCCAAGCTCAACCAGGATCTCACCGGGGCCAAGGCGAAGACCGACGAGGTGACCGTGGCACGCGACGCGCTCGCGGCCTGTTTCCAGGCGATCGAAACCTATGCGCGGTCGAAGACCAGCGCCAATGCCAAGGCCGCCGACGAAAAGTGCGCCGAGGCCGCGAAGCACTACTGATCCACTACTGATCGGGAGGGCTCAACCGGATCGCCGCCAGCAGACCGTCGCCGACGGGAAGCATGGCCGGCGCCCACTGTTGCGAATCGCGCACGGTGGCCGCGACCGACGCGGTCACCGTGCGGGTCAGCACGCCGTGCAGCGCGAGCACCCCGCCCGGTCGCAGCAGGCGGAACGCCGCGTCCACACACGACTCGTGCTCGGTCGGATCGGAGTCGACAAACTCCATGTCGTAGACGCCGTCGGCCAAGCGCGGCAGCACATCGAGCGCGCGGCCCGTGATGATGCGCGTGCGTGAGGCCGGAAAGCCCGCCTCGACGAACAGCCGGCGCGCCATCCGCTGGTGCTCCGCCTCCACATCGATCGTGGTGAGCACGCCATCGGGGCGCATGCCGCGCAGCAGCCACAGTCCACTCACGCCGGTGCCGGTGCCGATCTCCACGACGGCACGGGATCCGTTGGCGCCGGCGAGAAGCCGCAGTGCGGCACCGGCGGCGGGCGCGACCGGCACCAGCCCGACCTCGGTGGCCAGACCGCGCGCCGTCTGCAGGATCAGGTCCTCGGGTGCGTACGAGCCCACAAACTCTCTTGTGGTCACCTACCCCACCTTCCGCGAATCGTGATATTTCCTCACTCGGCCATGCCATCCTGAAGCAGTATCGGCCAGCGCGGGAGAACGGGGGCAGGGCCGGTGTCGCATTGGTGGTCCGATGCTCTTAACGATCCATGGCGTGACCCGAATACGCGGGCCACGCTGGTCAAATCGAGCAGTTCTCCAGCCGTCGCGCCGCCGCCGCCCGAGCCGGCGCGGCAGCCGTTCAAGACTTGGTGGGTGGCCGGCATCGCGGGCGTTGTCTCGGCCGTGCTGGCCGGGTTGCTCGGTGGCGCGCTGGGCGTGCGTTACGCCGCTCCGGAAAGCATGGCGGCCCAGACGATCGTGGGTGGGAGAGGCGGCGGCACGGTGTCGCGGCCCGCGCCCGACTCGCTCGCGGCGGTGGCAAGCATGGTCCTGCCGAGCGTGGTGACGATCCGCGTGGCCGTCGACGGCGGGACCGCCCTGGGCTCCGGCTTCGTGGCAAGCGACAAGGGGCACGTCATCACCAACGATCATGTGGTGTCCGGCGGTTCCGGCAACGCGACGATCATCTTTGACGACGGCTCGTCGGCGCAGGCGGAGCTCGTGGGGACGGACGTGGAATCCGATGTCGCGGTGCTGAAGATCCTGCACAAGACCGGCCTGACCGTGGCGCGGCTCGGCGACTCCGACTCCGTGTCGGTGGGCGATCAGGTGGTGGCGATCGGGTCGCCGCTGGCGCTGCGCGGCACGGTCACGGCCGGGATCGTCAGCGCGATCGACCGTCCGATCACGACCGGGTCGGGGCCCGGCGGGACGCGCTACTACGCGGCCATCCAGACCGACGCCGCGGTCAACCACGGCAACTCGGGCGGGCCGCTCGTGGACACGGCCGGCCAGGTGGTGGGGATCAACGCGGTGATCAAGTCGCTGGCGGAGGACGAGCACAGCGCGGGTAACATCGGGCTCGCGTTCGCCGTCCCGATCAACCATGCGCGGCGGGTGGCCAACGAGATCATCGAGCACGGCCGGGCGCGCCGCACGGTGATCGGC
>JBIOYB010000285.1:0-5789 GCA_044869915.1 Allorhizocola sp. | reverse complement strand
GCGATAGATCAGCGGTAGATGGCGTGAGTGAACCTCTGGCCGCCACCCTGGACCCAGCCAACGGCCCATACCCTGCGTGTCTGCCCGTGGCCCGAGGCTGCGGCAAGTGATAGTGCGGATGCGGGGTGATGAGGGCTGCCGTTGGTCGGCGGTATCGTCGAGTCCCTGGTGAAACGCGTGCCGTCCCAGTGTTCGACGTGGTCCGCCGCGCTCGTGGTGGTAGCCACCTGCCCGAAGATCCACACGTCGTCGGGGGCAAACGCGACCACCGAGGACAGCTCGGCGCTCGCCGCCGTCGGTTCCGTGCGCCACACGCCCCCGGCAAGGTGCAGCACCCACGGAAGACACGGGCCCGTGACGCACTGCGAACCGACCGCCCACACGTCCGAGGCGGAGGTCGCGGCGACGTTGACGAGTGCCGTGTTGCCGGGGGGCACATTGGGAACCGCCACTTCGCTCCAGCTCCTGCCGTCCCAATGCAGCACCAGCGCCGTCTTCCTGGTCCCGCGCTGCCGGAAGCCGACCGCCCAGGCGTCGTCGGGCGAGGTGACATACACCGATTCGAGCGAAGCAGGACTGTCGATCGCCGGCGCGGGCACCGGCTGCCAGCCGCCGGCGATGCGGCGCATGATGAGCGGCCGGGCCTGGTTGGTGCCGACGGCCCAGCCCTCGTCCGCGGTGAGCAGATCGATGTCGGCGAGCTCACCGGCCACTCCGGACGGTTGCGGCGCCACGGTCCAAGCAACACCGTCGTAGTGCAGGAACAGAGGCGTCACCACGGCGGGGCTGGCCACGTTGTGGATGCCGCCGGCCGCCCACACGTCGTCGGCGGCGACGGCATCGACCGCGCTCAGGATGTATTCGGCGGAGTCATCCGGCGCGTCAGGTGTCGGCACCCTGACCCATATTTCACCGACCCAGTGGACGGCGAGCGTATGGCGACGGCCGCCGATCCAGCTGCCGACGACCCACGCGTCGGTCGGTGAGACGACGCTGACGTCTCTCAACAGGCCCGCAGCGCTCATCGGCAATGGAACCTCCGGCGCCACCACCCACCCGGGCGCGGGCGCCGGACCGAGGGCGGTGGTCAGCAGGACTTTTGCCGTCAAGGCCGCCGTGAGAACTCGTAGCATTGCCACTCCTATCGTCAGGTTGCTTCCATCGTGCCGACCCGGCACCCGCGGTCAGGTAGCGCAAAGCACGAAGATTTTTCTCGGGGCTACCCATATTCCTTCGCCGCGCTGACGTCTTCGGTGAACGCGATCAGCGCCGACCGGTTGCCGGCTCCGGTCTTCGCCAGCAGGCTCGCCACATGCTTTTCGACCGTGCGCGGCGAGAGGAACAGCCGCCGGCCGATCTCGTTGTTACTCAATTGCGCGGCCACCAGGTTCAGCACTTCGAACTCGCGCACGGAGATGCCGCGTTCGCGCACCTGCGCAGGGAGGACAGCACTGCCTCGGCGGTGCTGCGGCACCGGAGTGCCGGCCTGGCGCAGCAGTCCCCGGCATGCGCGGGCGACCGGTTCGGCCGTGCTGTGGAAGTACGCCTCGGCCGTGCGCAGCCAGGGAATCGGCTCGCCCCAACCGTGCTCGATCGCGTGTGGCGCCACCAGCCGCAGACCGAGATGCCGTGCCATCGGGTAGGGCCGGGACGCCTGCAGGAAACGGGACATGGCGCCGCTCTCCGCAGTGACGACGGCCTCAGCCAGCAGGATGAACACGTTGTTCCAGCCCGCCTGTGCCTGTACCGAATCCGCGAGCGCGGCTTGCTCGGCCCGGCCCTGGCGTCCACTCAGGACGGACAGCAACAGATGTGGGCCGTGGATGAACGACAGGTACGAGGTGGGTTGCCGAGCCTCCCGTGCGACGGCGGCATCGAGCTCGGCGACGGCCGCGGCGCGATCCTCGTGCAGCAGGTGCCCGATCGCCAGACCGAAGCCATGCACCGCTGAGGCGAACTCCTCGTCCTCACCGCCCAGTTCGCGGAAGGCCGACAGCAACGTGTACGCGTCGTCGCGGAGACCCCGATGAGCGGCGACCATGATCCGTTCTCCGAGCGCGATGAGCCGTGTCCGGGTCAGGCGGAGCCGCGTCGCGATCTCCTCGACGGCCCGGGTCGTGGCATCGGCGGCGTCGAACTCGCCACGGCAGATCTGCACGATCGCGGTTTCGAGGCGGATGTCGAGGGAGGTGACGACCGCGCCGGCCGTCTCGGCCGCAGTGAGCGCGGCGGTGAGCCGGCGCAGGTCGGCTCGGCGGATGCCATCGTCAGCGCCGAGGTTGTACAGCATATTGATCCGCCAGCCGGCCAACCCGTGCGACTCGGCTTCGACCAAGCCGCGTTCGTAGAGCGTGTCGGCCTCTGTCAGGTCACGCAGCCGGGCGATCCGTCCGAGCGTTTCCAGGGCACTGCAGACCACTTCGGGTCGCTTGCCTGCTTCGCCACCGCGCAGCGCACGCTTCGCGAGCCGGGAAGCCCTGGCGTATCGGTCCGGGGACGGGTTGCCGAAGGCCAATTCCGCCTCAACGGCGTCGAGAGCCGGGTCGAGCCGCGGCCCCAGCAGCGTCCGGGCGCGCGCGACTTCCTCGAGGCCGCGTTGCCAAAGCCCTGCCATCTCCGCGACCTTGGCCAACCGCAGATGCATGCTCGCCTGCCAGTCCGCGGCGGCGGAGACTTCGAAACGCGCAGTGAGCGCATACGCATCCTCGATGCGGCCCGCGCCGGCATAGGCGTCGACGAGAGCATCGGCAAAGGGCAACACCAGATCGTCGCGGGTGGATGTCATCGACATCGCCCGTTCCAGCAGGGAGATCCCCGTCGAAAGGGCCCCGCTCGCCACGGCTCTGCGGCCGGCAGCGCCCAGGCGTTGCGCTGCCCGCCGCGGCTCACCGGCGGTCACCCACAGCTCGCCCGCGACCCGCTCCCAGCCGTCGAAACCGCTGTCCCCTTCGGCCTCCAGCGACTCGGCCGCCCGGTGGGCCAACATCGCGCGCTCGATCGGCAGCATCCGCGTGCGCAAGGCTTCGGCCGTCAGGGCATGGCGAAACTCGTACCAAAGCGAATTGTCTTGCGGGACTATCAGTTGCGCCTCGAACGCCGCGCGAAGACACCGCAGTAGTACCTGTCCGGAGACTCCGGCCGCCGCGGCGACGTTCCAAACGGGAAAACGCCGGCCGAGCAAGGCGCCCGTCCGCAGCACCGCGACGGTCTCCGGGTCAAGCCGCTCGACCCGCCCGGCGAGGGTCGCCGCCAGACTGTCGGGCATGGGCCCTGTCGCCGGTCCGCGCATGGTCCACTGTGTACCCTCGCGGACCAGCACCCCTTCCTCAACCAGGCCGGCGAGCAACTCCTCGATGTGTAGTGGTACGCCGTCGGCCGCCGCGAGGACACGATCGAGTGCCGGCTCGGGCACCTGGTCGCCCGCAACCTCAAGGCATGCGCCGGCCAACCGGCATACGTCGTCGTCGTCGAGCCTGGTCAGCTCCAGCACGGTGGCGACCCGGCGCAGCTTGGCCGCGCGGGCCAGGTCGATCGACGGACCCGGCGTGGTCCGCGACGTGGCGACCACCAGCAGCGGATGCCCGGCGGCGTTGTCGAGCAGGTAGTCGACCACGGTGAGGGTGTCGTCGTCCGCGTCGTGCAGATCCTCCAGCAGCAGCAGGCAGCCACGGTTTTGGCCGAGGTGGATGAGCAACCGCAGCAACGCTTCCGCGATGACCACGAGTGAGTCGTCGACCTCCACCGAGGCATGGATGCGCCACTCGGGCACCAGCCGCGCCAGTGCCGGCAGATACGGGCGCAGCTGCGGGTCGTTTGGCGGGCCTGACCGGCGCAGTGTCGACAGCAAAGCCTCGCTCAGCGGCCGGAACTGCACCGCGGCGGAGGCGGCACGGCCGCGCAACACGGTCATCCCCGCCTCGGCGGCGATCCGCGCGGCCTCGGCGGCAAGACGCGACTTGCCGATACCAGCCTCGCCGACAATGAACACCGGCGGGCCGGCGTCTACCACCGCGGCATGCAAGACCGCGAGCTCGGCGTTACGGCCGCAGATCTCGCTGTCGCCCAAGCGGACCTCCCGTGCGGTCGGCAAGAGGGCCGGGGCGCATTGCAGGACGGCATCCTGCCGTAGCATCGCCGACTCCAGCTCGCGCAGCGCAGGGCTGGGGTCGATGCCCAGCTCCTCACCGAGCGTGTGGCGAAGCCGCCGGAACACGCCGAGCGCGTCGGCCTGCCGGCCGCTGCGATAGAGGGCCAGCATCAGGTCCGCATGCAGTTGCTCGTCGAGCGGATGTTCGCGGGCGAGGCGTTCCAGCTCGGGGATCAGGACCGAGTGCTCGCCGAGCGCCAGCCTCAATTCGATCAGCGTCCGGGTCGCCTGAAGCCACAACTGGTCGAGGTGCTGGGCCTGCTCTTCCAGCCAGGAAACCCCGGCGATGTCCGCGAGCGGGCGGCCGCGCCACAGCCGCAGCGCGGCACGCAAGTGCTCGGCTTGCCGCACAGGGTCGACTGGCCGGGTGCCCTGCTTGATCAGGTGCTCGGCGAGCTCGACGTCGACCGACTGCGCGTCGAGCTGCAACAGATAGCCCGGCGGCCGAGGCACGATTACCTCAGGGTCGCCAAGAACACCGCGCAGATGCGAGATGTGGCGTTGCAAGGTGTTGACCCTGACCCCGGTCGAATCAGGACCCCAGACGATCTGCGCGAGCGTGTCGGAGCTGACTATCTCGCCGCGCCGCAGGGCGAGAACCGCCAGAATCGACTTACGGCGCAAACCTTGCACCGGCCTTGGCACACCGTCGATCAGCACGTCGACCGGACCCAATAGCCGAATCAGCACATTTCCATCCCCCGGGTCCATCGATGCGCTACCAAGCTACATAGCGCAACGGGCGTGCGACCCGGCGAGTCCGGAACCCGTCAAGATCGTTGAGGGCTGGACCGAAGCATTCACCATCGCCCCCCGCCACCCCGCCACCCCCGCGACGCGTTCCTCCATGCGGCACCTGGACCTACAGCACCTCCGGCTTCGGCACCGCCCGGGGTTTGGCTACAGCCATCCGGAGCGTCGGAACATGCGGTAGAGCAGGCTCGCCGAGCCGACCATTACTGCAAGGACGGTGGGGTAGCCGTATTGCATTCCCAGTTCGGGCATGAATTTGAAGTTCATGCCGTAGACGCCGGCGATGGCGGTCTGGGTGGCGGCGATGGCTGCCCAGGCGGCGATTTTGCGCATGTCGTTGTTCTGGTCGACGGTGACCTGGGCCAGGCGGGCCTGCAGGATGGAGTTGATCAGGTCGTCGTAGGCGGCGATGCGTTCCGTGACCTGTAGCAGGTGGTCGTTGACGTCGCGGAAGTAGCGGCGAATCTCTTTGGACAGCAACGTTTTATCCTCGATCAAGGCGGCCATCGGCCGTTGCAGCGGGGCGACGGCGCGTTTGAATTCCATCAGTTCCCGCTTGAGCTGGTAGATCTGGGCGATACGGCTGGCGGTATGCGGAGCGAACACCAGTTCCTCCAACACGTCCAGGTCGACCTCCATGGCGGTGGACACATGCAGGTAGGAGTCGACGAGGCGGTCACAGATGGCGTGGGCGACCGCCCACGGCCCACCGGCCATCCGCTGTGGTTTTTTCTCCAGGTCGGCGCCACGGCCGTTTCAAGGTCATGTGGTTAGTCCGAGGATGGTGTATGGTCGTTGCATGTTGCGGGTGGCCCAGCGGGTGGCCTCGGCGATGTCCCGGCGTCCGGATAGTTTGAGTGCTCCGATGGCGAGGTTGCGAAGCGCTGCC
>JBIOYB010000284.1:0-4877 GCA_044869915.1 Allorhizocola sp. | reverse complement strand
ACCGGCGGCGTGACGCTGCGCGGCACGGCCACCGACCGGCAGGACCGCCCGGGCGTCGCGGTCAGCATGGACGGCCCCGCCGCCAGTTCAGCCGCCAGTTCAGCCGCCGGCTCAACCGACGGTTCGGCCGGTGAGGTGCGGCACCTGCTCGTGTTCGACCCCGACACCGGCGTGCTGCTCAGCTACGAACAGGTCACCCAGGTCGGCCCGTCCACCTCACCGGTGCGGGCGCCCGCGCTGCTTTCATATGTGGTGTATCTGGCGTGCGAGCAGACCGCCGGATGAGCAGGGGCCAGCACTTCGGCCCGGCTCGCCGGCGGTGGTAGCTTGGCAGGCTATGTCCGACTGCCTGTTCTGCGCCATCGCCGCCGGCGACAAGCCCGGCTTCATGGTGCACGCCGACGCCGAGGTGGCCGCGTTCCTCGACGCACGGCCCGTGTTCAAAGGCCATGTGCTGGTGGTGCCGCGCCGGCACCTGGCCACCCTGGCCGATCTGCCGGCCGCCTCCATCGAGCCCTATTTTCTGCGGGTACAGGCCATAGCCCAGGCCGTCGAGGAAGGCCTGCAGGCCGGCGGCACGTTCGTGGCCATGAACAACCGGATCAGCCAGAGCGTGCCGCACCTGCACACCCACGTGGTGCCGCGGGTCAAGGGCGACGGGCTGCGCGGCTTCTTCTGGCCGCGCACCAAATACGCCGACGACGCCGAAGCCGAGTCCTACGCCGAGTCGATCGCCTCCTCGGTGCGCAAGGCGATCAGGAACCCGTCGTAGCCTTTGACCCCCACGGTCTGCACGGCCGTGGCCGGCTGCCCGGACGCGGCGACCGCGTCATACATGGCCTGAATGCCCGCGACCATCGGCTCGGCGCCGGCTGAGACCTCAGTGGCCACCTTGCCGCCGCGCACCACGTTGTCCACGACGATCAGCGCGCCGGGGCGGGTCAGCCGCAGCGCCCACGCCCAATAGTGGGGGTTGTTCTCCTTGTCTGCGTCGATGAACACCAGGTCGAACGGCTCACCATCCACAAGCGACGGCAGCGTGTCCAGGGCCGGGCCGACACGCACCTCCACCTTGTCGCCGACCCCGGCCGCGACCAGGTTGGCCCGGGCCACCTCGGCATGCTTGGAGCTGTACTCCAAAGTGATCACCTTGCCGCCGTCGGGCAGCGCCCGGGCCAGCCAGATCGTGCTGTAGCCGCCCAGCGTGCCGATCTCCAGCACGCGGCGGGCGCCGATCGCCCGGGCGTAAAGGTGCAGCAGCTTGCCGTGCGCGGGGGAGACCGCGATCGCCGGCAGCCCGGCCGCGTCGCTGGCCTTGAGCACGAAGTCGAGGTCCTCGCCGATCAGCTTGCCCGCGATGTAGGAGTCGACCCCATCCCAAACCTGTTGAGTCATGCGATCAGCCTAGGCAAACCAGTACGAGTAAAACCGCAAAGTGTGCTCCAAAGCGGCCAGCATCTCGGCCCGCTGCGGCACCGGCCGGGCGAAATGCGAGGTGTCGGCCACCCACGGCATCGGCTGCACACCCAGGCGCAGCTGCAGATACAGCGCGCGCACCCAGTTGAGCGAATTGAACCGGGCGTAGGCCGACGGCTGCAGATCGAACCGCTGCTCGGTGCGGCCCAGATGGTTGAGCGGCTCGATGGCCTGGCGCACGTCCGCCGCGCCCAGATCGCCGCGGTGCAGCAGCACCATGGTGGCGTAGGCCAGCCGGTCGTCCTCGCCGAACAGCAACGCCCCGGTCGTGGCGGTGCGCAGCCGCACCACGATGCTGCCCAGCAGCACCCGGGCCTGCTCGGTGGGCAGATGCCGGCTGCGGGCCACCGCGGCGATGACGTCGGCGCCGTGGGCGACCGCGTGGGCCACACCCTTGTGCGGGTCGACGATGCCGCGCAGGTCGGCCTCCAGCTCCCACCACATCAGGAACGCGCCCAGCCACTGCAGCACGGTCTCGGCCGGCAGCAGCCGGGCCGTGTTGTCCCGCTCGATGCACAACCCCAGGGTCAGCGCCGAAAACGACCGCCCGAACACCGTGTCGGAGTCCTGCTCGCCCAGGCCGCGAAACAGCGCCGCGCACAGCCGCCCGCCCAGGTCCTGCAGATCGTGGTCGCAGTGCCCGGCCAGCACCCAGTCGCCGAGGATCTCCAGGGCGAACGTGTCGCGGGTCTGCTCCACCGGCGAGCGCAGCATGTGCTCCAGCTCCTCGATCAGCAGGTCGATGGGCTGGTCCCGGGGCGGCTGCATGTCATTTGCCTTGATCTTTTCCCAGAAGCTCGCCTCAAGCATGGTGTCGAACCTAGTGGGTGCCCGCGCGAGCGTCACCCCCTGTTATCGGTAGGCGCGTGCTTGCAGTCCGTACAGCCGCGCGTACACGCCGCCGTTTTCCGCAGCTGGGCCTGCGTTCCGGCCTCCACCACGCCCGTATCGCCGAGCATCACGATCAGGCCGGCCATGCCGACGGTGGAAAAACGGTGGGATACAAAGACGGTGACCGCCAGGGCGTGCTCGGCCGGGGCGTCCAGGGCGGCGGCCGGTTCGTCGAGCACCAGCAGCAGACCCGTGCCGTAGGCGGCGGCGAACGCCAGCTGGCCCAGCCCGCGCACCGCCGCCCGGCTCAGCCGTGCCCGGTGTCGCGTGTGGACGGTCGTCAGGTGCCCGCCGTCTTCGCCGCCCCCGGCGGCCTGACCGCCCACCTGGTCTGCGACCCGCCCGACCGCCCGCTGGACGAGCCGGCGCTGCGCACCGACCTGCTGGCCCGGCTGCCCGCCGTCGCCGTGCCCAAAACGTGGCGAGTGTGGCGAGTGGTGGGCTCGCTGCCCCGGCTGCCCAACGGCAAACCGGACCGGCGAGCCCTGCACTGACTGGTTAACCGACTGGCTAGCCGGCTGGTTCTACGCGTTTCCACGGGCCCAGCCGGATGACGGCTTTTATCAGGGGCCCAGTGTTACGGGCCCAGCCTGATGACAGCGCCCGACCCGGGCACCGTCACGTCGGCCTCGCCCTGCCGCCCGTCCGGCCCGATCGCCCGCAACCGGTATGCCCCGGCGGTCAGGCCGCCGAAGACGAACCGGCCGTCGCCGGTGCTGACCGCGGCGATGTCGGGCGCCGGGCCGGGCGCCCGCACCACGAGCACGCTCGCGTCCGCGACACCCCGACCCGCACCGTCGACGACCTGCCCACTGATCTGCTCACCCATCGGTCTACCCGTACAGATCGGAGTGCACGCCCACCCCGACCGGCGTCCTGGTTTCCCCGCCGAGCATTTCCGTGCCCAGAATGCTCCATATCCTGAAGTTGGCCACCACCGCGGCCGTGACCCGCGTCGCCGAGTTACCGGTGATCGCGCCGTAGTTGTGGATGCCCACGGCAAAACGCTGACCGCCGATCATGATGTAGACCGGTGCGCCGCTCTGGCCGCCCATGGTGTCGTGATCGTAAATCAGGTTGGTCGGCGTCACCGTCTTGATCTTCCGGCCCATGCCCCACAACTCCGCGAACGGCTTGTCACCCGGGTATCCGGCCACCACCGCCTCGGTGGCCAGCAGGGTCTGGTTGTTGAACACACCGAACCCGAAACTGCCGAAATTCTGTCCCGGGAAGGCGCCGGGCGGAAGAATGATCGCCCCGTAATCGGCCGCCGGCAGCTTGTCCCTCGTCCACCCCACCGTCGAGCGGAACGTCGTGGCGACCGCGGAACCGAACGGCCGCTGAGTCCCGTTGCAGCCCGGAATGACCTCGATCCGCCGGGCAAAACCACCGTGATCGTGCGCGAACACGCAATGCCCGGCGGTGGCCAGCACCCGCTCGCCGATGAAGAACCCGGTCCCGCGGAAGATCGCACCGTCACGGAACTCGATTTTCAGCGCGCAGTAACGCCGCCACGGCACCTCCGTCGTCGCGGTGATCCGGAGCCGGTCGTCGGTGCCGATGATGACCTCCGCCGTCTGCACGACCTCGTCGATCAGCTCGTTGTCCAACGCCACCCCGGCCATCTCTCCCTGCATCCCGGCGTGCTCCATCGCCGTGCGCAACAGAGCCGTGGGGCCGCTGCCGGACCCGTGCTTGGCCAGGATCCGCTGAGCCCGAGGGCTCAGCCTGCTCTGCAGCGCTTGGGCGATGGCCGGACCCGCCGGAGAATTCAGCAGCGGAAAGACCTTCGCGCCGAGACCGGCCAAGGCGGCCACCTCGTGACCTCCGGTCAGCGTCGTGCCCGCGTCCGGTATCAGGCCCATCGCCTCGCCGAACCCGGCGGGCTCCTCTCCGGGCTCCGGCGGCTCGTAACCCTCGCCGCGCAGATCGTTCATCGCGCTCTCGTCGCCGCCCGCCATCCGCAGTTCCTCCGGGCCGGCCTCCGCGAACTCCGTCCCGGACGCGGCGGCGTCATGGCGGACCTCGGCATGCGAATCCCTGGGCACGCCCATGCCAAACTCACCCACCTCGTTGACCTCGCCGTTCACCTCGCCGACGGAATCGCCGCCCATCATCGTGGCGGTCGAACCACCGCTCTTGTGCAGCCTGTGCCCGTTGCCCTGCCGCTCGCCCTGTCTCTCACCGGTCTTGCGGCCGCCCCGTGAAGCCACGGCACCTGTCGTCATATTCGCTCCCCTCGAGTACGCCGGGTCGCGCCGCGTCGTCACCCTTTCGGCGCGCAGACACCGTCAAGCCATTTGGGCTCATCGCTGTCCTCCCCGGGCTGACCTGCCAATAGCCATAAATCTACTGGAATCCGGGCGAGCTGGACGCGATTCCGGTTTCTGTCAAGGCATTCAAGGCATTCAAGGCTTTCTCGAGCCGCGCCGCTCTCGTCGCGGGCGTCCTGGAAGGTCATGTGGGTCTTCATACCGCCCATCCTGCGGCGTAAAGTGCTCACCGACTGA
>JBIOYB010000283.1:0-12352 GCA_044869915.1 Allorhizocola sp. | reverse complement strand
CCCCGCTCCCATCCCTGCCCCGGACGTGGCGCCCGCGCCGCGCGCGCCGAGGTCGTAGAGCCTGTCCATGACAGGTTGCGCGTTCGCCCTGGGAACCATCGAACGCACGGCGACCCAACCCGCCTTGCGCAGCGGCGAGATCGTCGGCGACTCGATGCCGGGCGTGATCGCGCACGCCGCCTCGAGCCCGTCGGCCCGCACGTCATAGGCCAGCATCACGTAGCGCCGGGCCACCAGCACGCCCTGCAGCCGGCGCAGAATCTGCACCACGCTGCCGATCGCCTGGGTCGACGCCCGCCCGATCAGGACCGCCTGCGACTGAAGAATCGGCTGGCCCACCGGCTTGAGGCCCGCCTGGCGCAGCGTCGCACCGGTCGCCACCACATCGGCGATGGCATCGGCCACACCGAGCCGCACCGAATTTTCGACAGCGCCGTCAAGTGTGATCACAGCGGCCTGGATGCCGTTGTCCGCCAAGTATTTCTCGACCACCCGCGGATAGGCCGTCGCGATGCGCTGCCCATCGAGCTTCAAGGACGGATCGGGCGCGGCGAACCGAAAGGTCGCCTCGCCAAACCCCAACTCCAGCAACTGATCCACCGTCGAGCCGGAGTCGATCAGCAGGTCCTGGCCGGTGATCCCCAGGTCGAGGTCGCCGGAGCCCACATAGGTGGCGATGTCGCGCGGGCGCAGATAGAAAAATTCGACGTCGTTGTCGGAGTCGAGGCAAGTGAGGTCGCGGTCGTCGGACCGTTGGCGGTAGCCCGCCTCGCGCAGCATTTCGGCGGCGGGGCGGGAAAGCGTGCCCTTGTTGGGCAGTGCTATGCGAAGCACAATCCTCTCCTAGAGGTGCTTGTAGACGTCGTCGAGCTCCACACCGGCCGCAAGCATCAGCACCTGCGCCTGGTAGAGCAGTTGGGAGATCTCTTCGGCGGCCCGTGCGGGCCCCTCATGCTCGGCCGCCATCCAACTCTCGGCAGCCTCCTCCACGACCTTCTTGCCCACACTATGGACGCCCCTGCGCACAGCCGCCACCGTCGCCGACTCCGGATCGCCCGCGTCAACCTTGCCCTTCAACTCGGCGAAAAGCTCGTCGAACGTCTTCACCCGGCAATTGAAGCACGCCCCCATGACTCCCCCACCGGCCCGCCCGCGTCCCGTGCCCCACACCACGAACCCGCAACCCCCGCACCACAGCCCCGACCCGCATCACACCGTCCCACCTCCCACCGCGATCGCGCCCGCCCCCACCGCGTCACCCGCACCACGAGCCCGAACGCCGCACCCACAAGTCCACACGCCGCACCAGCCCGCCACCTGCGCGCCAAGCACACCGCATCACGGATGGAGCAACACCCAGCGGCGGCAGCTGCCCGCCCGTGTCCTCGGCCCACACCTCGCCGCCCTTGACGGCCACCATCATCTCGGTCACCGGCCTATCTCCCCCTTTCGGCATCACGCCGGGTTGCGGTCGCCCGCCACGTCCCGACGGCATGCCGCGGCCCAACCCGGCGTCGATGGGCCCCAGGCCCACCCCGGCCGGGATGCCTCGATTAAGCCAGCCGCTCGATCGTCACCGGGATCAGCCCATGCCTGCGAACGTCACGCTTCAGGCCGGACAGCAGGCCACCGAATGCCGGGCCCGGCCCGCCGGGTGCCCCGGCCAGCCCACCAAGCGCCGAGTCAGGGCCGCCGACAGCCGAGTCTGGGCCGCCGAATCCAGGGCGCGGGCTCGGCGCCGCCGAGATGTCCACGCACCAAGCCACGCCCGGCCCGATGCGGCGCAGCTCCCACGCGAACCACCGGCCGCCGACCTCAGCCCGTGCCCGGCCGATCAGGCGCGCCGCGGGGTCGTGCACCGGCGTCATCCGCCAGAGCGTGCGTAGCCCCGACACGCCTGCCTCATCAAGCTCCTTGGCGCATAGAAGGCGATATATCCACCGATCGTCGGCGCCAAAACGCAACGGCGGCGCGGCCCGCAGCGCCTGCCGATCGCGGAAGTATCCCCGCAGCACCGCCTCGCCGGGCAGCTCACCCCCGCCGAGGCGCGCGTAGGCTTCCTCGGCCTCACGCCGCTGCACCGGCACCACCCGCTCGCGCAACCCGGGATCGCCGCGCATGCCCCGGCTGAACTCGGCCGAGCTCCACCACCGCCGGTCGCCCGCGATCCAGCCCGCGCAGTCCAGCCCGACGGCCGCGAAGTCGTCGCCGAACACGAACTCCTCCACCACCACCACCACACCCCCGCCACCGTCGGCATCGTGGAGCACGTAATAGTCCATGTAGTAGTCCGTGCGGTCTATCAGGATGTCACCGCCAACGCGAGCGGCAACACGGCGGAAGCCCCGGCCAGCCGGAGCTCGCGAGCGGCCAGCGCCATCGTCCACCCCGAATCCACGAGGTCGTCGATGAGCAGCACCGGCCCGCTGAGGCCCGCGGGCGGGGTAAGCGCGCCATATAGCGCCCTCACCCGGTGCGCGCTATTGGCCCGCCCGGCGTCCACAGTGGACACCGCCGTCTGCACGGTGCCCAGCAGCGGCAGCCGCCCGACGGCCGCCACGTGCGCCGCCACGCTGCCGATCAACTGCGCCCGCCGGTGCGAACCGATCGCGGCCACGCCCGCCGGCCGCTGCTCCCACTGGTCGGGCCCGCTCGCCCACGCCTTGAGCACCTCCACCACCGCGCCCAGCAGGTCGGCCGGCGCGGGCCCGTCGCTCGCCTCCGGCCCGAGCAGCGCACGCAGCCGCGCGCCCCAGCCCAGGTCGGTCAGCCGCCCGACCGCTCGCCCGGGCGAAGCCTGCTCCTCCAACGGGATCCGCCCGCTCAACGGAACCCCGGCCGCCTTGAGCCCGCTCGGCCACATGCGCCGCGGCTCGATCTCCAGCCCCGGCCGCCCCAGGAACCCGTGCGCCGCCCCCAGCGCCGCCGCCGAAACCCCGGCCTCGAACCGCGCCCCCGCGCAGTTGTCGCACCGTCCACAAGCGACAGCCCCCGGGTCGTCCAGGCACCCGCGCAGGAACTCCATGCGGCACCCGGTGATGCGCCGGTATTGCCGCATCGCCTGCTGCTCCTCAAGCCGCGCATCGGCGATGCGTTGATGCCGCTCCCGGTCATAGACCCACGGCTCGCCGGTGCCGACCCAGCCGCCGCGCACCCGGCGCACCGCGCCATCGACGTCGAGCACCTTGAGCATCAGCTCCAGCCGCGCCCGCCGCAGCTCGACGCGCACCTCGAGCGCCTGTGTCGACAGCGGACCGTCGCCGCCCGCGAGCTCGTCGAGCACCCGGCGCACCTGCTCCTCGGGCGGAAACGCAAGGGACGCAAAGTATCGCCAGATCGCCTCGTCCTCCCCACCGCCCGGCAGCAGCACCACGTCGGCGCTGTCGACCGCCCGCCCCGCCCGGCCGACCTGTTGGTAATAGGCGATGGGCGACGACGGCGCGCCCACGTGCACCACAAAACCCAAATCGGGCTTGTCGAACCCCATGCCCAGCGCCGAAGTCGCCACTAGCGCCTTGATCTTGTTGTCGATCAGCTCGCGCTCCGCGCCGCGCCGATCGGCATCCTCGGTCTGCCCGGTGTATGCCGCCACCGCATAGCCCCGCGAGCGCAGGAACTCGGCCGTCTCGTGCGCCGCCGCGACGGTCAGCGTGTAGATGATGCCGGAACCCTCGAGCCGCTCAAGGTTGTCGGCCAGCCATGCCAACCGGTGCGCGGCCGTGGGCAGGTCGACCACGGCCAGCCGCAACGACTCCCGGTCGAGCGGCCCGCGCAGCACGAGCGCATCGCCCAACTGCTCGGCCACATCTGCCGTCACCCGCGCATTGGCCGTCGCCGTCGTCGCCAGCACGGGCGTGCCCGGACCCAGCTCACTGAGCAGTGTGCGCAGCCGCCGATAGTCGGGCCGGAAGTCGTGCCCCCAATCGGACACGCAGTGCGCCTCGTCGACCACGACCAGACCCGCCGTCGCGGCCAGCTTGGGCAGCACCGACTCGCGAAACTCGGGATTGTTCAACCGCTCCGGGCTGATCAGCAGCACGTCGACGTCGCCGGCCACCAGCGACGCCGAGATCTCGCCCCACTCCTCCAGGTTGGCGGAGTTAATCGTCCGCGCACGGATCCCGGCGTGTGCAGCCGCCTCCACCTGGTTGCGCATCAACGCCAGCAACGGCGACACGATGACCGTCGGCCCGGCGCCCTCCGCCCGCAGCAACGCCGTCGCGATAAAGTAAACTGCGGACTTGCCCCACCCTGTGCGCTGCACGCACAGCACCCGCCGCCGCCCGGCCGCAAGCGCCTCGATCGCCGTCCACTGGTCGTCTCGCAGCCTGGCCCGCTCACCAGCCAGCCTCCGCAGCGTCGCCTCAGCTGTCTCTCGCATGCCCCGACGCTACGCCCCGGGTCTGACACTCCTGAGCGCGACGGCCGCGTCGAGCGCCGCGATGGTGGCGCTGTAACCCTTGTCCTCACTGGACTCCGGCAGCCCGGCCCGCTCCTGCGCCTGCGCGACCGAATCGACCGTCAGCACGCCGTGCGCCACGGGCGTCGACTCGTCCAGCGCGACCCTGGTCAGACCGTCGGTCACCGACTGGCTCACATATTCGAAGTGAGCCGTCTCACCCCGGATCACCACGCCCAGCGCGACCACCGCATCGTGCGTGCGGGCAAGCGCCTGCGCCACCACGGGAAGCTCCACCGACCCGGCCACGCGCACCACCGTCACGTCGATGACCCCGCACGCCTTGGCCGCCTCGACGGAGCGAGAGAGCATCTGCTCCACCAGCTCCTCGTGCCAACGCGTAGCGACAATGCCCAACCGGAGCCCCGTGGCGTCCACAGTGGACAGATCAGGCGTGCCATGCCCCGCCATCAGCTCAGCCTCCGAACCAGCCGTGCCCCACCATCAGCAAGGTCCCCCAAAAATTCCCCATGCCCCGCCATCAGCTCAGCCCTTCCAGGTCGACCGGCAGCTCGATGTCGTGACCCATGCGGTCGCGCTTGGTACGCAAATAAGCAAGGTTTTCGGGGTGAAAGCGGATCGGCAAGGGCTCCCTCCCGACCACCTTGAGCCCGTATCCCTCGAGCCCGGCGCGCTTGGCCGGATTGTTGGTGAGCAACCGCATCGTGCGCACACCCAGATCGAAGAGGATCTGCGCTCCCGTCCCGTAGTCACGCGCATCGGCGGGCAGACCCAGATCCAGGTTGGCGTCGACCGTGTCGCGCCCCGCGTCCTGCAGCTGATAGGCCTGCAGCTTGTGCATCAGGCCGATGCCCCGGCCCTCGTGCCCCCGCATGTAGATGACAACGCCGCGACCCTCGTCGGCGATGCGGCGCATGGCCGCGTGCAGCTGCGGGCCGCAGTCGCAGCGCACCGAGCCGAACACGTCGCCGGTCAGGCACTCGCTGTGCGCGCGCACCAGCACGTCATGGCCGTCGCCGATGTCGCCGTAGACCAGTGCCACATGCTCGGTGCTGTCTTGCGCCGCCTCATATCCCACCGCCCGGAACACGCCGAACTCGGTGGGCAGGCGAGCCTCGGCGACCCGGTGCACCAGCCGCTCCGTGCGACGCCGATAGGCGATCAGATCCGCGATGGACACCAACACCAGCTCATGCTCCTCGGCAAAGCGTCGCAGGTCGGGCAGGCGCATCATCGTGCCATCGTCGTTGACCAGCTCGCACAGCACGCCCGCGGCGCGCAGCCCGGCCAGCACCGCCAGGTCGATGGCCGCCTCCGTGTGCCCGGGCCGGCGCAGCACGCCACCGGTTTTGGCACGCAACGGGACCACGTGTCCGGGGCGGGCCAGGTCGCTCGCCTTGGTGGCGGGGTCGGCCAGCAGCCGGATCGTGTGTGCCCGGTCGGCGGCGGAGATCCCGGTCGAGATGCCCTCGCGCGCGTCGACCGCGACCGCATAGGCCGTGCCTCGCCGGTCCTGATTGGTGTAATACATGGGCGGCAGCTCGAGGCGATCGGCGTCGTCCTCGGTCAGCGGCGCGCAGATGTAGCCCGACGTGTAGCGCACGGTGAAGGCGAGCAGCTCGGGGGTTGCCATCTCGGCCGCGAAGATCAGATCGCCCTCGTTTTCGCGATCCTCGTCGTCCACGACGATGACCGGGCGGCCCGCCTTGATCGCTGCTATCGCATCTTCGATGGTGTCGAGCGTCATGCGGGCCTCACCAGCTTCTCCACGTATTTGGCAATCACGTCAACCTCGAGGTTCACCAGATCGCCGACTCCCTTGCGACCGAGCGTGGTCAGCTCAAGGGTGGTCGGGATCAGGCTCACAGTGAATCCGGACTCATCGACCGCCACCACAGTCAACGAGATGCCGTCCACGGTGATCGAGCCCTTCTCCACGATGTACCGATCGAGCCCCGAAGGCAATGTGACGCGCACATCCTCCCACCCGCCTCCAGGCGCCTTCGAGACGATCGTGCCAACCGCATCGACGTGGCCTTGGACGATGTGCCCGCCCAAACGGGTACTGGGGGTTACAGCTCTTTCGAGGTTGACCGCGTCACCCTCGGCCAGTGAGCCCAGCGAGCTGCGGTCATATGTCTCCTTCATGACCTCGACGGTGAACGTGTCGTCTTCCACCTCGACCACCGTCAGGCATACCCCGTTGACCGCGATCGAGTCACCGTGCGCCACTCCGGCCGTCACCTTGGGGCCCTGCAAGGTCAGCCCTTGGGATGACCGTGACACCACCGAACCCAGCTCCTCAACGATGCCCGTGAACACTGACCCCTCCTAGTTACCCGCGCGCAGGCGTGCCGTAAGCCGCAGATCCGGCCCCACCCGGTCAACGTCGAGCAACTCCAGATCGATCGCTTCGGTGATGGTTGTCACTCCCGCGCCCACGAGCGCGGCCGGCCCGTCGCCCAGCAGCTTCGGGGCAATGTAGTAAACGATCCGGTCCACCAGCCCGGCCGCGAGGAACGCGCCCGCGAGCTTGGGCCCACCCTCCAGCAGCACGCTGCGCACGCCCCGGTTGTGCAGCTCGCCCAGCACCGCCTGCAGGTCGACCCGGCCGTCTCCGCCCTTGCCGTAGGCGGACACGCTGGCGACCAGCGTGGGGGCGGCCCCGTCGCGCACGCGCGCGTTGGTCGGCGTGCGTTCGTCGGAGTCGATCACCACGCGCAACGGCTGCCGGATCGCGAGGCTGCCCGTGCGCAGATCGCGCGTGGTCAGCCGGGGATCGTCGGCCAGGATGGTGCCGATCCCGACCATCACCGCGTCGACCGTGCCGCGCAGCCGGTGCACGTCCATGCGCGACGCCTCGGATGTGATCCACATGCTGGTGCCGTCGGACGCCGCCGCCCGCCCGTCCAAAGTGGACGCACTCTTCCAGATCACGAAGGGTCGCCCACGCCGCACGGACGTGAGCCACGCGATGTTGCCCTCCTCGGCCTCGCTGGCCCGCACCCCGATGAGCACGTCGACGCCTGCGGCGCGCAGCCGCTCGGCCCCGCCCACCGCGACCGGGTTGGGGTCGGCCACCGCGATGATCACCCGGCTGATGCCCGCGTGGATCAGCGCTTCGCTGCACGGACCCGTGCGCCCGGTGTGGTTGCACGGCTCGAGCGTCACCACGGCGGTGCCGCCCTTGGCCCGCTCGCCGGCCTGTGCCAGTGCGACGATCTCGGCGTGCGGCCCGCCCGCGTAGGCGTGGAAGCCCTCGCCCACGACCAACCCGCCGGAATCAAGCAGCACACAACCCACGACGGGGTTGGGGCTGGTGGTGCCGAGACCTCTTGCGGCTAACTCGATCGCCCTTGCCATCGCCTTGTCCTCGGCGGGGCTGACCACGGATTGCTGGCCCATGGAAGGCAAGTCTGTCACGGTTTCCAGTCTTCAGCCTGAGCGGAGTGGCTTTCTGCCACTCGTTGGTTGGGAACCGCAGGTCGATCGGCCCGACGATCGAAGGCTACGTATGAGCCTTGGTGTTTCTTGGCCACCGACTTCATCTCGGAGGCGACCGCCACGACCTCGCTCGGGTGGCGATAGGTCCGCGCCGTCGACACCGCCACGCCGATCGAAATGGTCACCAGGTTGACCTGGTGCACCCGGCCGCGCCGGTCGGTCAACTCCAGATATCCACGCCGGGCGTCGACCTGGTCGTAGAGTTCGTCGGCCGCGGCCTCGAAGTCGACCACGGCCTTCGTGGTGAGCGGCTTGACCTGGTCGGGATGGCACACCACCACGAAGTCGTCGCCGCCCACGTGCCCCAGGAACGCCGGGGGCAGCCCGGCCGCGATCGTCGCCCGCCGCAGCGACCGCGCGAGCGCGCTGATGAACTCGTCGCCCCGCGCGAACCCGTAGGCGTCGTTGACACTCTTGAAGCGGTCGATGTCGATATAGCACACCGCATATTCCGTGCCGGCGTGCAAACGGTCATTGATCTCTTGCTGGATCCGGGTGTTGCCGGCCAGCCCGGTCAGCGGCGACACCTCACGCGCCTCCTGGATGCGCCGCAGCGTGGCCTTGACCCGGGCCACGAGCTCCGAGGTGTCGAACGGCTTGACGATGTAGTCGTCGGCGCCCGCCGCCAGCCCCGCGACCTTGTCGGACGTGAGCGCCTTGGCGGTGAGCACGATGATCGGCAGCGCCGTCACCATAGGGTCGGCCCGCAGCCGGCGGGTCAGCTCGAGCCCGTCCATGTGCGGCATCATCAGGTCGACGATCGCCAGATCGGGCCGCCGGGACTCCACATGCAACAGTGCCTCCGCACCGCTGCGTGCCGTCATGACCATGTAGCCGTGCAGCTGGAGGTTGACCTGGACCACGCGCAAGATATCCGGATCGTCGTCGACGACCAGGATCACCTCTGCCTCGGAGCCTTGGCCGAGGCTGCCCTCCGCTGCGGTCAAACTGCCGGTCCTCCCGAATCAGCCAGGGCACGCAGTCTACGACAGGCCTCGGCCGGATCGGCAGCCGAATACACCGCCGTCCCCGCGACGAACGCGTCGGCGCCCGCCTCGGCGGCCGCGGCGATGGTCTCCTCGGAGATCCCGCCGTCCACTTCGATGCGCAGGTCGAGGTGGCCGGCGCGCCGCCGAGCCGTGCGCACCTTGTCCAGCGTCCACGGCAGGAAGTCCTGCCCGCCGAACCCCGCCTTGATCGTCATGATGAGCAGGGTGTCCAGGTGCGGCAGCAGCTCCAGATAGGGCTCGATCGGGGTGTCGCGGTCGATCGCGAGCCCGGCGCGCGACCCGGCCGCCCGCAGGTCCTTGGCCAGGCTCACCGGGTCGTCGCACGCCTCCGCGTGAAATGACACGTTGTATGCCCCCGCCTCGGCGTATCCCACGGCCCACTGGCGCGGGTCGTCGATCATCAGGTGGCAGTCGAGCGGCAACACCGTCTGCGGGCGCAGCTTTTGCACCACGGGAAGACCGATCGTGAGATTGGGCACGAAGTGATAGTCCATGACGTCCACGTGCAACCAGTCGGCGGCGCCCTCCACCGCGCGCGCCTCCTCGGCCAGGCGCGAAAAGTCGGCGGCCAGGATGCTCGGCGCGATTATCATGGCGCTCACTGCGTCCTCCTAAGGATTGCCAAGAACATCGCGTCTGTTCCGTGGCGATGCGGCCAGAGCTGCACCGTGGGACCCTCCCCGAGGCCCGGCATTCCAGCCGGAAGCATGGGACGAGCGTCGATCAGCTCCGCCGAGAAAGCGCTGCGGCGCAGCGTTTCGAGCACGGACATCTGGGTTTCCACGAGGTGAGGGGAACACGTGACATAGGCTACTAAGCCACCCGGACGGGTCGCGCGCAGGGCGGCCGCCAGCAACTCACGCTGCAGCTTGGTCAGCGGCGGCAGGTCCGACGGCTGTTTGCGCCACCGCGACTCCGGGCGCCTGCGCAGCGAGCCCAGACCCGAACACGGCGCGTCGACCAGTACCCGATCGAAATGCCCCTCCGGCCCGATCTCGCGCCCGTCCTCGCACAGGACGGTCGCGGGCAGACCGCGCACCGCGTTGGCCACCATGTGCGCCCGCTGCTCGGTCACCTCCACCGCGGTCACGTGCGCCCCGCGCTGCGCCGCGATCGCCGCCATCAGCCCGGCCTTGCCACCCGGCCCCGCGCACAGATCCAGCCACCGCTCGTCGCTGCCCTCCAGCGGCGCGTCGACCAGGGCCAGCGCCACCAGCTGGCTGCCCTCATCCTGCACGTGTGCCCGGCCGTCTCGGATCTGTGGCAGCTCTCCCGGCGCCCCCTCTGTCAAATAAACGCCATAAGGAGAAAATGCCGCGGGTGTACCTCCAACGGCGTCGGCCAAATCGGCCGGGTCGATTAACCCGGGCCGGGCGCACAGGTGCACTTCCGGCCGCTCGTTGTCGGCCATCAGGGCACGCCGGGTCTCGTCGAGGTCGCCGCCCAGCGCGTCGCGGAACGCGCGGACTATCCACTCCGGATGGTTGTCGGCCACCGCGAGATGGCCGACCGGATCGTCCGCTTCGGACGGAGCCACCATCCCGATCCAGGCCTCCAGGTCGCGCTCGGCGATGCGGCGCATCACCGCGTTGGTGAAGCCGGTCGCCCCCGGCGCGACCGAACGCACGAGGTCCACAGTGGACGCCACGGCGGCGTGCGCCGGCACGCGGGTGTGCAAAAGCTGGTATGCCCCAAGGCGAAGCGCGTCACGCGGCGGCGGGTCGATCCGCCCGACCTCGCGCCCCGCCGCGCGCTCGATGATCGCGTCGAGCGACCCGCGGTGGCGCAGCGTGCCGTAGGTCAGCTCGGTGGCGAACGCCGCGTCGCGCCCGGTCAGCCCGGCCTCGGTGATCAGGTGGGGCAGCACCAGGTTGGCGTAGGCGTCGTCGCGATGCACCGCCAGCAGCGCCCGCCACGCGGTGAGCCGGGCCTGATCCTCCACCGGCCTGCCCGCGCGCGGCCCCCGTCCGCCCCGCCCCATCGGCCGCTGTTCATCCCTGCTACCGCGCCTCACTCGAACCTTTCCTCATCCGTTATGCGAACGCCGCGCGCCCAATCGACCGCGGCCATCGCCTTCTTACCCTCGGCGCGCACCACACCAAGCGCGACCGGCACGGTGGATGTGCCCACGAGGACCTGTGTCTTCTCCACGAGCAGGTCACCGGGCCGCAATTGCGGGCCGTTGGCGATGGGTGTCACCGGGCCCAGTTTGACCCGCTCCTGCCGCAACGTCGTCCACGCTCCGGGCGCGGGCGTCGTGGCCCTGATCCGCCGGTCCACCGCGAAAGCCGGCTCGCCCCAGCGCACCCGGGCGTCCTCGACCGTGACCTTTGGCGCGAGGCTCACGCCCTCATCGGGCTGCGGCACCGCCCGCGCCGTGCCGTCCTCGATCGCGTCGAGCACCGACACGAGCAGGCCCGCCCCTTCCGGAGCCAGCCGCTCAAGCAGGTCGCCCGAGGTGTCGGTCGGCCGGATCGACTCGGTGAGCGTGCCGAACACCGGCCCGGTGTCGAGCCCTTCCTCGAGCAGGAACACCGACGCCCCCGTGATTTCGTCGCCATGCAAAACGGCGTGCTGCACCGGCGCGGCACCGCGCCACGCGGGCAGCAGCGAGAAGTGCAGGTTGATCCACCCCAGCCGCGGGATGTCCAGTGCCGAACGCGGCACCAGCGCGCCATAGGCCACGACCGGCACGACGTCGGGCGCCAGCGCGCGCAGCCGCTCCTGGAACTCCGGCTCGCGCGGCTTGGCCGGGGTGAGCACCTCGATGCCGTGCTCGTCTGCCCACGCGGCCGCGTGCGAACGCACGACCTGCCTGCCCCGGCCGGACGGCGCATCGGGCCGGGTGACCACGGCCACCAGCTCGTGGCGCGACCCGGCGATGGCGTCCAGCGCGGGCAGAGCTACCGCCGGCGTGCCGGCGAAGACCAGACGCATGTCACCTGCCCAGACCGAATGGGCTCGACGTGCCGTGCGGCGAGACCTTGATCACTGTGCGGCTCGGGTCATACCACTCCGACTTGCGGATCTCGCGCAGCGCGTCCTTGCGCAGCTGCGCGTCGAGCCGGTCGATGAAGATCACACCGTCGAGGTGATCGGTCTCGTGCTGGATGCAGCGGGCCAGCAGCCCTTCGCCGACGATCTGCAGTGGATCGCCGAACTCGTTGAAGCCCTTGGCAATCACGTTCATCCGGCGCTTGGTGTCGAAGTAGATGCCCGGCAGCGACAGGCAGCCCTCGTCGCCGTCCTGCATGTCCTCGTCGGGGAACTCGAGCACCGGGTTGACCATGTGCCCGACGACCTCCTCCACCTGGAACGTGAAGGCGCGCAGCCCGACGCCGATCTGCGGCGCGGCCAGGCCTACGCCGCCGGCCTCCTGCATCGTCTCGAGCAGGTCCTTGACGAGGTTGCGAAGCTC
>JBIOYB010000282.1:0-12008 GCA_044869915.1 Allorhizocola sp. | reverse complement strand
GGCCAGCGCCGGGCGCCGCCGACCGGCCGCGTCCGCCAAAAACGACTCGTAATCGGCGATGTAGAGCCCGTGCTCGGCCAGCTGGTTGCCCGCCAGCACGGCCTGCGTGAGCGCCGATGTCGCCGTGCGGATGGCGATGACCGCCGTGCCGGCCGCGGCCAGCTCCACCCAGCCGACCTGCACGAGCACGCCGAGCAGCACGAACGTGAGCACGATCCCGGCTCCGGCCAGCGCGCGGCCGAGCACGCGGATGCGCGCCTGCGCCAGCCCCACCCGGATCTGCTCATCTCGATAGACGTCGGCCGCCTCGCGGAACTCCCTGAGCACGAATGGTTCTGCCTGGCTCGCGCGGATCTCGGCGGCCGGCTCCCGCTTCGTCGCGAGCTCGGTGACCATCACGATCCGGCGGGACACCGCCACGAGCCGGGCCATGCTCGCGTATTGCATGCGCGCGCCCCGCATCACCGCCCACGCCTCCGGCAGCACGCCCAGCAGCAGGACCGGCATGAGCGCCGGATGCAGCACGGCCAGGCTCACGCACGCGGCCGCGACCGAGAACACCGCGCCGGCCACCTCCACGAGGTTGTCGCACGCCATCTCCAGGTGCAGCAGGCCCCGGTCGCGCGCCCGGTGCATCCGGTCGTAAAACGAAGGCTCGTCATACGCGCTCAGCGAGGCGCGCAGGCTCGCCTCCACGAGCCGTTCCTCCGCGAGCCGCCGCACGCTCGGGTTGACGCGCGCCTGCGCCAGCCCGACGCCCGCGTTACAAGCCCCCTTCACGCCGAACGCCAAGACGACGAATGCCAGCTCCCTCCAGGCCAGCCGCCCCTCGAGCAGGGTCGAGAGGAGACTCGTCGTGGCCAGCAGGCCCAGCGCAGTGGCCACGCCGCCGACCAACTGGAGCACCAGGATCGCGACGACCGGGCGCAGCGCCGCGTCGCGGATGACCCCCAGCCGGGGCCAGGCCCGCCTCCCGTCTTCGAGCCGCCAGTAGGGCGTCTCCAGTTCGTCCGCGATATCCATGTGGCTCACTGAATCAGGACCGAGGGTAGGTCGCACTCGGGGTGCATGCGCAACAGCTGATAGGCCACCCCGCCCAGGCCCGGTAGCAGCCCGGGCGAAAAGGTGTCGCGCGCGAGCCCGCTGATGGGCCCGTTGCGCTCGAGGCTGCCGATCACGTGTGCGTCCAATGTGGACCGATCCAGGTGGTCCTTCAGCAGCTCCCACGCGCCGAGGTCGCCGTGGCAGAGCGTGTGGTTCCACCCCATCCCGTCGGCCCACGTGACATCGGCGGCGCGCCTTTTTAAAAAGGCGTCCGCAGTGGACAGTCCGATCCCGACCGACCCATGGCACCACGCGGCGGCCGTCAGCCCGAGCTCGGGCTGGCGCAGATCCCGCCAGCCCTTGGCCTTCGCGTCATAGGCCCACTGCTCGAAGTCGGCGGCGGCCTGGCTCAGGCGTTCGAAGCCGGGCACGAGGCGCAACGCCCACCCGATGCCGGTCGCGCCGTGCGCGAAACCGCCGATCCCGTCGGGCCAGCGCGCGGCCGGCCAGCGCGCGCCGCGCTCGTCGACGCGCGCCGCCTGTGCCAGCCGCTCACCGATGCCGGCCGCCAGGTCGGTCCAGCGCTCGTCCCCCGTCCTCTTCGCCAGTTTGACCAGCGGTGCGATCCCACCGGCCATGCCGAGCAGGATGTCGTAGGCCTCATCCGCCTCGACCGCCGCCGGCATCAGCTCGGCGAGAGCCAGCGCGCGCTCGGGCCCCTGCGCGAACCCGAACCGTTCGAGCGTGAGCCACGACCAGATCTGCGAACCGAGCCCGATGTAGCCGCCGGGCGGCTCCGGCCGCATCACCAGACCGTCGGCGCGCTGCTTGGCCCCGCGGTCCTCAATCTTCTTGAGCGTCAACACGGTCCCGTGCAGCAGGTCGTCGAGCCCGTCGATGGGGTCGGCCCGGCTCATCCTCACTTCGTGTTGATAGCCCGCGATAAGCAGCGCCACGCCGTGCGCCCCGGCATAGAGGTCCCGGCCGAGATGCTGAACCGACCAGCCCGTGTCGTTCAGGATGGGCGCGATCCAGGTGGCCGTGCCGTCGTCGCGGCCCCGGATCGCCGTCTGGACAACGCGTTGCATGATGCCCGCCGCGAGCGCGCGCCGCCGTTTGTCCAGATTGGACATGTCGAGCTCGCCCGCGGTCATCGGCTCCTCGCCCGGCGTCCAGCCCTCGTTGAGATACGCACTGACCAGCGTCGCCTGGATGAACCGGCGCTCCAGCGGGAGATCCGTCGTCCGCCAACGGTCCAGTGCGTCTGCGACGAGGTCCTGCGACGGCATCCAGTGCGTGCCGCGCGGGCCATCCAGCCGCCCGACACCCGCGGTGGTCGTGAAGAACGGGATGTCACCGTCGAGCAGTTCCTCGATTTCCGCGCGGATGACGTCCGGATCGTCGGGCGCCGCCGGCAGCAGCTCGTGCATCTTGGCCAGCAACCCGGCCGCGCGGGCGAAAGCCGGCTCCGGATCGTGCAGCGAGACCGGGTGCCACAGCATCCGGGCGACCTCCGCGTAGGCCTCCGTCACCCGTGCCACCACCCGGATCTGGCAGTCCACAAACGACGCCAGCCTCGGCTCGAGCTCGCCCGCGCGGTCGAGCGCGCCCAGGTGGCCGGTCAGCTCGTCGAAGCCCGCCATCACCTCGCCCCAGTAGCGCGCGAGCTCCGGCCGCGCGCTCGGATGATTGGCCGACACCGCCATCTCGACCCGCTCGACGCCGATGCGCGCCCGGTCGGTGCCCGCGTCGACGATGGCCGGCAGGTCCCACACGGGCTGCTGGCCCGGCAGCGCCCCGACCGCGGAGTTGTCCACGCCGCGCCAGCCCAGCACGATGCCACGGCCCGGCAGCAGCCCGGTGCGCAGGACGGTCGCGTCGATCAGGTCGGTGGCGTCGTCGACCGCCTGACCGTCCCCCGACACGATGCCCGGAAGTATTGGCATGAAAAGGGTTTCGCAGTCGACGACAACCGGCGTCGGCCCGCACGCGATGAGGTTTTCGGCGTGCAGGTCGACGCCGCCCACCAGGCGCATGACCGCGAGCCAGTGCCCGATGCCGCGGTAAAACGCGGCGAGCTCGGACTCGCCGGCGCAGTGGCGATGCGCCACGTGTTGGGCCCAGCCGTAGCCGTCGCGCTGGATGACGCGCGGCACGCGGATGTGTGTCGGCAGGCCTTGGACAAACGAGCCCAGCTCGGCGTCGATCCGCATGGACCGTGGTTTGTAGACGATCGGGCCGCCGGCGCACTCCAGGATCGCGACCGTCTGACCGCCCCGATGACTGTCGCCCGCGCCGAACGCCACCGCGCGCAGCTCGCCGAGGCCGATCTCCGCACGGTCGGCCACAAAGCGCCCGCCCAGCTGGGCGGCTGCACGCACGCGGTTGCCGATGAGCCGGTCGAGCTGGACCATCAGGTGGGGGTAGTGCTCGGTAAGCGCGTCCCAGTAGGCCCTGTCGTTGGCCATCGACAGGTATTCGTCCCACCGCTCGCGCTCGCCGCCCGCGCGCAGCTGCCCGGTGACCCGGGCAGCGTTGAGCTCCAGCACGAGCACCCGGCTCACGTGGCGGTGAACCGTCTCGTGCAGCGCCTCGGTGACCCCCGCGCACAGCGCCTCGCGCTCGGACTCCCCGAGACCCGCGATCGACCCGAGCCGGGCCGCCAGGTCGGCTATGGCCGGCCGGACCAGGCAGCCCAGCGCGGGCGTGAAATCACCGGTGTCACGGGCATTATCGCTGGACACCGTGGGCGACCGTCAGCAGCAGAACCGGGAGCTGGAGCCGCTGCACGCCGTGCCGCAGCGGCCCGAACCGCCGACCGTGGCCAGGACGATCTCAGCCTCCGCAAACTCGCCACCCGTGAACAGTGGGCCGGCCGGGTTTTCCTTGCCGGCGACCCTGCGCCACGCCGCCACCTCTCGCTTTGCCCGCTCGAGCTCGGTCATCGGTAAACCTCCAAAAAAAAGTCGAGGGCCCGTCGAGAGATCATCACGAGGGCCCAACGTTCTAAAAAATTAAAGCGCTATTAACGAGATTTGTCCATGGGTATATCTTTATCCCGATCACTATCAGGCTCTCGGGCAGCCACGATAGGCACTCCCTTGTCCCCGTGCCATGCCCCGCAGGAGCGCGTCCCTGGAAGCTCAAGATCCCTCTGTTGGTCGCGACCGCCTGTGCCGTCCTCGTCCCGCTCAGCGTGGCCCTGCCCCGGCCGGCGCCGCCACGACGGTCGCCGTCAACGGCTCGCAGACCTTCCAGACCATCGACGGATTCGGCAACGAGCCGATTCGCCAAGATGCTCGCGCCGGCCGTGCGCTGCGCGGGCCGGCCTCGGCCACCCTCAACGGGGTCAGCTGCGCGGTGGTGTGACGATCGGCCGATAGCGGGACATGACGATCCCGGTGTCGGCAAAGGTCCGCGAGTCAAACAGCTCGAGTCGGGCGGGGCCGGTGAACAGGCGCCGGCCCTCGCCTAGCGCGACGGGCGCCACGCCCAGCCAGACCTCGTCCACCAGACCGGCGACGGCCAGCAGGGATTGGGCGAGCGACACGCTCCCCCACACGATCATCGACTGGCCGTCCCGGTTTTTCAGCTCGGCCACACTGTCTTGCGCACGGCCGCTCGCGTCGACCCGCGCCTCGGGCCAGCCGCCCCACGGCGCGCGGTCGAGGCCGGTCGAAAACACGACCTTCGGTGTCGCGTTGAGCCGATCGGCGATCAGCTCGTCCTGGGACTCGGGCGTGGGCCAAAACCGCACGAACAGCTCGTAGGTGGCCGCGCCCAGCAGGATCGTGTCGATGCCCTCCAGCTCACGCAGCATGAGCCGGTCGAGCTCCCCGCCGATCTCGCCGAACCAGTCGAGCCCGCCGTCCGGGCCGGCCACAAACCCGTCGACCGACACATATTCGTGCACTATCACTTTGCGCATGCCTCTTCCTAACAGGCGGCGCGGGCCCGGTGTGGCTTACTGATCGCTTTTGGCCGAGAACGGCCGCCATGGACTGAGCCGAGCGGCGGTGCCGCCCCCGGCCGTCCACCCACGCCGGTGCGCGCGCTCCCGCGTATGGGCCCGCCCCAGGATCTCGTCGCCGGACGCCACCACCGCGCCGATCGGCCAAACCTTCCCGCGCGGTCTCAAGGGCGAGCCCGAGCAGATCTTCAGGGCTCAGTGGGTCAGCACGTAGGTGTCGAGGAACCCGCACATGCCGTGCCGGCCGCGCTGGGTGGGCTCGGGCAGCAGGCTGATGTCGGCCTTGGACAGGTGCGGCGCCTCGCCCGCCGCCAGCGAGTCGAGGTGCTCGCCCGTCGCCTGCGCGGCCGCGAGCGCGCCCGCCTGCCACGTCTCGCGCCAGCGCGCCAGCTGCGGCCGCACGATCCGGATGGCGGCGGCGTGGAAGTCGCGCAGCGGGCCGAAGTCGCCCGCGAGCGCGGCGTCGCGCAGCACCTCGAACCCCTCGATGGCCAGCTCGCGTCGCTCGGGCACGGCCGGGCGCGCGGCGGCGGCCGCGTAGGTGACCGCATCCTCCAAATAGGACGGTGGGAAGGTGAGCACGGCGTCGCCGGCCTCGGGCAGCCCGCTGTTTTGCATGATGACGGTGATGCGCAGGTCGCCGTCGTTGATCAGGCGGTGGATCGTGCCGGGCGGGAACCACATCACCGCACCGGCTCGCAGCGGCGTTTCACGGTACCCAGAAAGAGTCAATGTTTGAACAGAGCCCGATCCACCGGTGACGACATAGGATTCACTGCACGCCAGGTGCATATGAGGCGAACCACTGTGCGGATATACGGTCAGGTGTGTGACACCGACCCCACCCGGAAGGCCACTCGTCGACACCGTGCCCCCTTCGAGCCGCGGGAAAGGGCTTTCCCTCGGACACCACGACGCTAGCACGGTGCCCTTGTGACCGGCGCGATCGCTCATGTACTCATCGCCTCAGAAGCCCTCATGGCCGAGTGGATGTCGGGTGGCCGGTCCGTCTACTGGCAGTTCGGCAACGCCCATCCGGCCTGACTGGCTACGGTGCGAGTTCCACGATTATCGCGGCGACTGACGGGATGCCCGGACCGGTGGACAGATATAGCCGGCCAAACTTGACGTCGCTGCTGTGGATCTGCAGGACGAGGTCGTAGGTGACGGACTGGCCCGGCAGCAGCATTTCCGGAAAGTCGGCGCGCCAGCGCGAGTCCAGTATCCGCTCATAGTCACCCACCGGCGTGAGCCCGGCGGGCAGGCCCAGCTTCCAGCCGTCATATCCGGCCGGAGCCTTGCCGTCGTTGCGGATGGTCAGTTTGGCCGAGGCCGTGCCGCCGACGCGGCCGGTGAATTTGCCGACCGTGACCATGAAGGGCGACCGTGTCATGTTTTCGCCCGTCGGCGTCGGCGTTGGTGTCGTCAAAAGCATCAAAGATGGGCATGGTTCTACCTCCGGTCGAGCTCGTCGGAAAGCTGGAGAAGCAGGGATGCCCGCGCCCGGCGCAGCCACGAACGGACCGTGCTGTCGGGCACGTCGCACTCCTGCGCGATCTCGGCCGAGGTCAGGCCGGCCAGATAAAACATGGCGACGGCCCGGCGCTGGTCCATCGGCAGGCGGGCGAGAATGGCGGTCAGCGCGAGGCGATCGGGGGTGGGACCGGCGACGTGCTCGGCGCGCTGCCTGGCCAGAAACCGCAGCACGGTGCGCCTTCGCCGCCAGTTGCTGATGGTGAGGTTCCACGCGATCCGGCGCACCCAGCCAATCGGATCATCGTAGGTGGACACCCGATCCCAGCGGCTCCAGGCGCGGCAAAACGCGTCCTGCACAATGTCTTGCAAGCCCGGACGTTAAGCCGCCGTTTCCAGACGATCAGTCGCGCCTCGGCGCGAAGTAGTCACGCAGCATCTCGGCTGACCACTTCGCCTGGTGAACCTCACCGCGGGGACCGAACTCCGCAAACCACGGCTTGATGTCAAACACAGGCGTGCCGTCCACTGCATCAAGATCCTCAACGTGAAGGTCAAGGCCGTCTACCTTGAGAAGGCGGCAACGAGACACGCCAAGCCAGTTCAGGCGGCGCATGTTGCGGTGACCAAAGATCCCGACCGGCGGCCAATCAGGATTGTCGCGGGGGCGGCGAGCACCGAGGTTCAAGTCTGTTGGGTCTGTGAGGTGGAACCGAAAGACGATCTCTAGATGAGAGAACTCCTCAAGTCCTGCCGTGGCGGCAGGGGTGAAACGGGAGCCGTCAATGCGGATGATCGCCTGAGTACCGCCCCAGTGGTCGTCGGTCGGTTCTATGCGACCGCCGACTACGTGCGCAAGCGCCTCCACTTTGAACTCTTCGCTGGTCATCGGCTTCCCTTCGGATGATCCTCTTCGTCCCGGTCACTGCGCGGTTCTCAGATATTCGGCCGCTCGTTCATCAACCTCGCTCGCTGAGGCTAAACTTCGGCGCCTGAACGGCGAAAGAGTGGCGCGCATCTCCTTGGCGACCTGGCGGGTCCTTCCCGAGTTGACCCCCTCCATCGCGTCAAGAGCACGTGACCAGGTTGCACATGCTTCGTCGATGCTGCCGGACATGGCTTGAACAGAGCCCAGATACCCCAACGTCACCGCATGCGTTCGGGTGAACGAAATGGCCTTCCGCGTTCGCACGCTGCGGCGGAACTCACGGATTGCGCCGCCGAGATCACCCATATTTCGCAGGGTGCATGCCGTTTCGTGGGCAAGGCTCGCCTCAGCGAAGAAGAACACGCGCGACGGCTCATCGTCGCCCTGCCGGGCCGCGGAAAGGTCATCTTCTGATCGAAGTAGCGCAGCGGCAGCGGTCGTCTTGAAGCCACTTGCAGCGAGCGCCTTGGCGTACACGACTCCGATCAGAGCTCGCTCCCGCGGGCACGCTCGCTTGTATCGCTCTCCCTCCAGGGACCGGGTCGCAAGATCCAGAGCTGCCTTAAAGTGGCCTAGTTCTATCGCCTGATGTGCCATGGCTCGGAGAACATGTCCCTCAAGGGCGGCATCGTTGGCCTCCGCTGCGAGCTTAAGCGACACGCGAAAATACTTCTGAGCTAGCACATGTTCGTAGTTGTCGAAGGCGGTCCACGCGCCTACATAGGCAGCTTCGCTTGCCGCTGAAAACATTTCGCTTCGCGTCCACTCGTCCACGAAACGCCCGGCTAGATCGTTAGCGATCTCAGTGGTCAGGTACTCGATCAACGCTCCTCGCGCATGTCCTCCGCCCCGCCGTTGATCCAGTTTGGAGTAAAACTGAGTCATCTCCCGAACTGCGTCGACGTCCGCGCGTACGACTTGCCGTGATCGTCGCGGCGCCCGGTCGCGACCACGGATGGCGAGTTCGTACCAGCGTTCATCAGACGGCACCACGAGCGCTGCCGCGGAGAACGCGGCAGCGCTAAGTGCGGCCCGGCGGTCCACGTCGCTAGCCACCCTTCCGAGATCGATCAACTCGACCAGAGTATCGGTACCCCAGTCAAGCATCACCGGTGACGAGGCCAACGGATCGCCGAGACCGATCTCGTCGAGGGTGATCACCCGGGCGAGGCGACGCGATAGAGCTTCGGCAAGGAAAGCTGGCGCCCGGCCAGAGGGGATGAAGCCCGCAACCCACTTGGACACGTGTGAGCGACTGACATTGAGGAACTCTTGAGCGCCGTTCTCAGAGGCAACCCTGATGAATGCACGAGCGGCCTGAGCGTGGGACCATCCCGCTTCCGCGATCACCGTGGCGAGCTTGGCATTCGCCTTTCGTGTCCCGCTCATAGTCCAGGTCCCATCTCCGCCAAGCGATCTTTCACCGCTTTCACTGCATAGACGCCCTTGAGAATCTCGCAGCTCGGGTTAGCGCATGGTTCGCTCAATGTAGCCGAAGGTGACCCAAAGTTGCGACTTCGATGCGTGCGGATGCGTTGCTGGGCGAAATTGGATCATCCGGCATTCCGGCTGAGCGAGCGAGGAGAAGTAATGACGAACAGCATGTCGCTAGTCTTGCCCGACTCGCCACACTCAAGGTCCATCGAGTGTTTCGGCCCGAGACGCCAGGGCGAACCCCTCCCCCGCAAGGGCGAGGAGTAGCCAACATGCCCTACACAACAGCGGACTTGAGTCCCAACATCGCTGCCCAGCTCGACATGTCTAAGCTGACCGCCGAGCAGCTCGCCGAGATCGCCGAGGCGGGCGAAATTCTGGACCGTCATGCGGTCTTCGACACGCACACGGATGAACGCTGCCGCGACTGCATGCAGAACAATCGATGTGCTGACCTCCACGCGGCGACAGCTGTCTACGACCGCTACCACGTTGTGCCTCAACGCCCGCGCGGGCCAGCACGGGTGACCCGTGAGCCGCGCACTATGCACCGCAACGAGGAAATGCGTTGACGGGTGAGGCGCATCGATGCTCGCAGGGGTGGCCCCGAAGCTTTCGGAAATGGGTTCAAAGATAAGGAAGGACAAACGTAGAAGTGAGCAATAACGAGGTCGAGCGAAGGACGGATGGGGTGGACGAGGTGCTCGGCGAGGTGCCCGTGGGATCGGACACTGCTCTGGCCACTGTTGCCAAGGCGGTGCGCGATGTCAACGAAACCCTTGCCGTTCACGCGGCCTGGACCGACGAGCGTTTCGAGGCGATGGATGCCCGTTTGCTCAGCCTGGCGCATGTCCAGGTCATGACGAGCACCAAAGTCGAGATGCATCTCGCCGGGATCGAGGCGCGCCTGATCGGCTTCGGGATCAGCCAGTCGGGGATGGGGCGGACGCTGTCCAAGCTGGAGCAGAACCAGGCGGCCCTGATGCAGGACCATGTGGCCATGTTGCAGAAGGCCGAGCGCCTGGAACAGGGTCAGGAGGTTTTGCAGCAAGGGCTGGCCACGCTCGTCGAGAACATGCAGGGCATGACGACTCGGGTGGGTGAGGTGCTGGCGTTTGCCATCGCTGAGGAGATGAGGCTGCGCATGAAGCCGGATAGCTAAACGGGCAAACGGACTGCGAAGGATTTGCAGGCGTGGCTGGACGGCAATTGATCACCGGCCTTGGGCCTACGGGATTGACACGGCTTGGGGAGGGTCGCAACCCCAAGCCGATGCAGACCTCGCCACCCACACATAGTCGATTTAGTATCGGGTCCGTCCTGCGATAGAAAGGCGGAACCTGATGAGCAAGTTTGCGCGGCTTGCCGCCGACATCCGGCAACAGATCCAGACCGGACAGCTCAGACCCGGTGATCGCCTGCCGTCCATCTCCAAGCTGCGCGAGATGTACGGCGTGAGCTACGGCACGGTTCGCTCCGCGATGCTTGTTCTCAAGGCGGAGAAGTTGATCGTCGGCCGTCATGGCGAAGCCGTTTACGTCCGCGACCAGATCGACAGGATCTCGGCAAACGATTGACGCTGCACCAACGATTTTCGCCATTGGCGATTCGGCGGTCGTAGCGGCGCGCGACCGCGGCGCAGGCCGGCGCCGATTGCCGCAGACAAAGCCCACGATCTCGCTATGCCTGTGCTTGCCGAGGAACCTCACCGGTTCGCTCGGAACACAGCAGCCTTCCGGATCTTGGCGAGGGGAGGTGATCAGTTTGACACGGGACTTTAGTCGTTCCACTCCGCTCTGACTGGCGCACGGATGCGTCTTCTCACTCGCCGATTCGCGAATGCGGAACGGCGGTCAGTAGCGCCATGTGAAAGACGACCGCCGTTCCTAGGCGGGAACTCCACCAAACACAACAGCACCGGCACCGCCGCCTCACAAGGCGGCGGGCCGGGTTCGCTGCACCCATTTTCCGTCAATGACCTGGGGGTCTTCATGTCTACCGCGACATTAACGCGGCAAGACCGGCTAGTTGAGGCGGTCCGTCACGCCCGCGGATGCCCATCGGACGACGATTTCAGGTTGCGCCTGGCTCCAATCGCGGAGCCAGCGGTGATGAGCGAGATCGTTGCACCGCTTGTGCCTGGACGGTTCACCATCACCGGAACGATCGATCAACGCCTTGTTGCTGCGGAGCATTACGACAACCGCCGGTGGACCTTTGGCAATCTGTCCGGTGACCCGCTCGGTGCTCGCGAGTGGCCTTCGTGGATGGAGGGTCATGTCACGATCCACCGCCCGGACACATGGTTGTCCAATGTAACCATTTCGGTCGAAGGCGTTCATCGGCTTTTGCGCCCGCGCGTGTTGCTGGTCGCGCTGTACCATCCGGAATACTTTCCGCTCCCCCGCTTCCCGCTCGCCATCTCCGATGTGGCGCGGGCTGGCCGATCAATCCTGTTGGGGCAGTTCCGCTTGATGGACATGCAGCTCGGCGCCACGGTGAACGACATCAAGGGCGTGATCAAGCAGTGGGAGCCGGACGTTATCGGGATCTCGGCGACGTTCGGTCAACACGACCTGACGACCCAAGTGCTCGACTATGCCACCGCGCTGCAGAACGCCGATCCGCTGATCATCGCGGGTGGAAGCCTGACCGCCCGCAACGAAAGATCGCTCATCCAGCGGTACCCGGATTTGCTCGTTGCCCGCGGGGCGGGTGAGGACACGATGCAAGACGTTCTTGCCTACTGGCACGGGGACTTGAAGCTGACCGACGTTCGCGGCATCGGCTATCGGGGAGCCGCGACCGGGGCTGGATTGAACATCGGCTTCCGGCGCACGGGCACTGTGGCAAACAGGCTCCGCACCGACATCTTCCCGGAACTGGATCTACTAGACGCGACGTTGCGCCACAAGGGCGTGGCGCAACTGGAAACGTCGCGGGGATGTACCAGCTATTGCTCGTTCTGCCCGCGTGGTCACAAAGGACAATGGTCGGGTACCGTGCCCGAACACCTTCCCTGGGTCCTAAAGGAGATGCGGACGATCTTCGACCGGCATCCCCACGTGTCCCCGACGCTGTTCCTTGTGGATGAAGAGTTCATCGGCCGGGGAAGCGACGCCGTGCCGCGTGCCTTGGCCGTGGCAGAGACGGTACACA
>JBIOYB010000281.1:0-35196 GCA_044869915.1 Allorhizocola sp. | reverse complement strand
GCTGCCGGCCACCATGCAGACCGAGCACCTCGACGTGCACGACGGCTACGGCCACATGTACATAGCGTGGAACGAGCCGGCCGTGAAGCCGCCCGGGGAGTGCCTGCCGACGACGGAGACGTTCCGGCGGCTGGCCCGCGCGATGGGGCTGGCACAGGACTTCCTCTACGACACCGACGAGGAGCTGGCGGCGCAGTTGCTGGGCTCCGGGCACCCGTCGCTCGACGGCATCACGGTGGAGTCGTTGCGCGCCAAGGGATGGGCCCGGCTCAACCACCCGCCGCACTTCCTGCCGTTCGCCGACGGGTTCCCGACGCCGTCGGGCAGGCTGGAGTTCCACTCGGAGCGCGCAGCGGCCGACGGGCTGGACCCGCTGGCCGGCTACACCCCGCCCAAAGAGTCCAGCCAAGAGTCCGGTGGGCTCGTGCTCATCGCCGGGGCCAACCACTTCTTCATCAACACCATCTTCGCCAACAAGCCCGCGCTCGCCCGGCGCGCGGGCGCGCCCCGGGTCGTCATTCACCCCGACGACGCACGGCAGCGCGACCTGCACGACGGCGTGCGGGTGCGGGTGTTCAACGCGCGTGGCCAGTTCGAGGCCGAGGCGGCCGTGTCCGACGCGGTGCGGCCGGGCGTGGTCGCGAGCACCAAGGGCTACTGGCGCAAGCTCGTCGGCGGCGCGACCGTCAACGCCACCGTGGACGAGCGCGACTCCGACATGGGTGGAGGTGCCGTGTTCCACGACAACCGGGTCGAGATCGAGAGTATCTAAAACACTGGGGATAGGATTGTCTATGGAGTACCGTCGCCTTGGCCGCAGCGGTCTTTCGGTCAGTGAGATCGCATATGGCAACTGGCTCACCCACGGCGCGCAGATCGACGAGGCCGCCTCGCTGGCGTGCGTGCGGGCCGCGCTCGAGGAGGGCATCACCACCTTCGACACGGCCGACATTTACGGCGCGACCGCGGCGGAGGAGGTGCTCGGCCGGGCGCTGCGGGATGTGCGCCGGGAGTCGATCGTGTTGTGCACCAAAACCTTTTTTCCTGTGGGGGCGGGGCCGAACGACCGCGGCCTGTCCCGCAAGCATGTCGTGGAGTCGCTGCACGCGTCGCTGCGCCGACTGGGGACCGACTACGTGGACGTGTTCTACGCGCACCGGTTCGACCACTCCACCCCGCTGGAGGAGACGATGCGCGCGCTCGACGACCTCGTGCGGCAGGGCAAGACGCTCTACATTGGAGTGTCGGAGTGGACCGCCGACCAGATCCACGCGGCCATGGCGCTGGGCCTGCAGCCGATCGTGTGCAACCAGCCGCAATACAACATGCTGTGGCGCGTCATCGAGGCGGAGGTCATCCCGGCCTGCGAGGAGCACGGCATCGGGCAGGTGGTGTGGTCGCCGCTGGCCCAGGGCGTACTCACCGGCAAATACCTGTCCGGTGAGGCGCCGCCCGACGGGTCACGCGCGACCGACGAGCGCGGGTCCGGGTTCGTCGGCGGATACCTGCGCGACGACATCCTCACCCGCGTCGCGGCGCTGCGACCGCTTGCGGCGCAGGCGGGGCTGACCCTGGCGGAGCTGGCGATCGCGTGGACCCTGCGCAACAGCTCGGTCTCCTCGGCCATCATCGGCGCGACCCGGCCCGCACAGATCCGGCACAACGTCCGTGCCTCCGGCGTCAAACTGGAGCGCGACCTGCTCGACGCCATCGACGACACGCTGGGCGACGCCATCGAGCGCGACCCGGGCAAGACGGAGAGCGCGTGATGAGGCCCGACTTTGAACCGTTCGGACTGGTGCAGTGGCAGACCCGGCACGAGTCGACAGTGGACTACAGCCTGGCCGACAGCAGCTGCACGCCGGTCGCGCTGGACGAGTTCATCGACGGCGACACACTGGCGCGGCTCGCGCGGGAAGGGCAGCACTACGCCCCGGTCGGCGGGACGAGTGCGCTGCGCGGGCTCATAGCGGCCTGGCATGGGGCCGATCCCGGGCAGGTGATGGTCACGGTCGGGGCGGCCGAGGCCAACACGGTGCTTGTGCAAACCCTCGTGCAAGCGGGGGACCATGTCGTGGTGATGGAGCCCGGATACCGCCAAATCTGGGGCGCCGCAAAGAACGCGGGGGCCAAAGTGGAGCCGTTCCCGCTGGATCCCCGGCAGGGCTGGGCCGTGGATCTCGAGGCGCTTGACCGGGTGGTCCACGCGGGCACCAGGGTCATCTCCATCACTAATCCCAACAACCCGTCCGGGTCGATACTGAGCGATGTGGAGATGGCGGCGATCGTCGAGGTGGCCGGGCGCGTGGGCGCGTGGCTGCTGGTCGACGAGGTGCACCGCGGGACGGAACTCGACACGGCCGCGCTCACGCCAACGTTTTGGGGGCGATACGAGCGTGTGATCTGTGTGGGCAGCATGTCCAAGGCGTTCGGGCTGCCGGGCCTGCGGGTGGGCTGGCTGGTCGCGCCTAATCCTATATATGTAGAGTTATGGCGGCGGCACGAATACGAGACGGTCACGACGGGTCTCATGTCGATGCGCGCGGCGGAGCTCGCTTTGTCGCCCGCGCACCAGGATGCCCTGCTGGAGCGCAATCGCGGGCTGATGCGGCGGGGGCGGGCGTTGTTGACCTCGTGGGTCGCGGGGCACGCCGACGAGCTCTCGATGGTGCCGCCACGGGCGACCGCGCTGGGCCTTGTTCAGTACCGTAAGAAAAGAGAAAGCCTGGCCATGGCCGAGGCGATCCGGCAGGCGGGAGTCCTGGTCGGTGCGGGAGTCCATTTTGGAGCGGAGGGCCACCTGCGGATCACGCACGCGCTCGATGCGGGTTATGTGACGGCCGCGCTGGAGCGGATCGGCAAGGCGCTGAATTGATGACCTTTGAGGACGCCATCGACGCCGTCGAGTCCGCGCTGCGGGGCGGGCTGGATCCGGAGGCGGAGGTGCCGCGTTCGATCGTTCCGGTCGGCGACGACAATCAGCTGCTGTTGATGCCGTCGGTGAGCGGGCGTTACGCGGGGGTCAAGGTGGCCAGCGTCGCGCCCGGCAATCCGGCTCGCGGGCTGCCCCGCATTCAGGGCGTGTATGTGCTCATGGACGCCTTGACGATGCGGGTCGCGGCGGTGCTCGACGCGGCCGAGCTGACCGCGCTGCGCACCCCGGCGGTGTCGGCGGTGGCGGTGCGGCATCTGGCCTCGCCCGAGGCGCGGCGGCTGGTCGTGTTCGGGACGGGGCCGCAGGCGTGGGGGCACGTGCGCGCGATCGCGACGGTGCGCGAGCTGACCGATGTCGCGGTGATCGGGCGCGATTCCGGCCGCGTGGCAACGTTTTTGGGCAGGTGCGAGGAGTTCGGGCTGCGCGCCGAGCCGGGCACGCCCGAGTCGGTCGGCGAGGCCGACATCGTCGTGTGTGCGACGACCGCCCGCAAGCCGCTGTTTGAGGGCCGGCTGCTGCCCGCGCACGCCACGGTCGTCGCGATCGGATCGCACGAGCCGGACGCGCGCGAGGTCGATGACGCGACGGTCAACGGATCGACGGTGATCGTGGAGTCGGTGCGCGCGGCCCTGCTCGAGGCGGGAGATATTGTCATGGCAAATGGCCGCATTGCGGGTAATGTGGCTGATCTGGTCAATGGGCGGATCGGCGTGGATCCGCTGCGGCCCAAGCTGTTCAAGAGCGTGGGCATGGCCTGGGAGGATCTCGTCGTCGCGAGCCGGAGCCTGCAATGATCGACTGGTCGCTATACCTCGCTTTTCTCGTGGCCGTCACGGTGCTCGTGCTGACACCGGGGCCGGACATGGTCTTCATCATCGCGGTGGGTGCGAGAGGCGGGCCCTGGCACGGGTTCGCCGCGGCGTTAGGCGTGGCCGCGGGCCTGTCCGTGCACACGGCCGCCGCGGTGTTCGGGCTGTCAGCGCTGTTCACCGCGCTGCCGCCGCTCTATCACGCGCTGCGCTGGGTGGGAGCGGCATATCTGCTGTATCTGGCCTACACGGCATGGCGCGACCGCAACGAGCCGGTCGTGCCGGTGACGGGCGTTTCCCTGGATCGCGCGGCGGCGTTCCGCAAGGCGTTCGTGGTCAACGTGCTCAACCCCAAGGTGATCCTGTTCAACGTGGCGTTCCTGCCCCAGTTTGTGGACCCTGGGCTGGGCAACGTCGGGTTCCAGTTCCTCGTGCTCGGCGCGACGTTCGTGCTCGTCGATCTCGCGATCGACGGGCCGATCGGGCTCGCGGCCGGGCACCTGGGCCGGCTGCTGCAGCGCAGCAAGCGGCTCGCCCGTGCGCTCAACGTGTTCACGGCGTCGGTGTTCGCGGGCCTGGCCGCACGGCTGCTGTGGGTGCAGGAGTGACGTCGGTCGGGCGGGGCCTGGTCTATATCTCGGTCGCGGCCACGGCTTGGGGCACGGGCGGCGCGGCGGCGGCACTGTTGTACAGCGACAGCGGGCTCGGCCCGATCGCGGTCTCGTTCTGGCGCTTCGTGGGCGGCATCATCCTGCTCGCGTTGGTGCGCGGGTTCTCCTGGCCCAAGCGATGGCGCGATGTGCTCATCACGGGAGTGGGACTCGCGATCTACCAGACGGCATACTTCGCGGCGGTGGGCTATGGCGGGCTGGCCATCGCGACCGTGGTGACCCTCGGGTCAGGCCCGATCCTGATCGCCGTGGGAGCGCGCTTCACGATGGCAGAGCGCTTGGGCCGCACCGGTTTGGCCATGGTCGGCATGGCCCTGCTCGGGCTGGTGCTGCTCGTCGTCGGCGGCGGGGAGAGCGCGGGCACCCAGCCGCTGCTGGGCATCCTGCTCGCGCTGCTGTCGGCGGTCGGCTACGCGGGCGTCACCCTGCTCAACCGGCGGGTGGGCCAGTCCGACCCCAACGGGCTGGCGCTGCCCGGCTTCGTGGTCGGGATGGTCTGCCTCTTCCCACTCGCGCTGGCCGAGGGTCTGCTGCCCACCCGGGGCTCGACAGTCGAAACGCTCGCGCTGCTGTTTTATCTCGGCGCGGTCCCGACGGCGTTGGCATACGGCCTTTTCTTCGCGGGCCTGCGTGCCGTCCGTGCGACGACCGCCTCCGTGGTCGCGCTCATCGAGCCGGTCACCGCCGCCGTCATCGCGGCCGTCCTGCTGCACGAGCGGCTCTCGGCCGCGGCCATCGTCGGCTCGACCATCCTTTTAGGAGCGGTCCTCCTGTTGGCGCTCGGCGAGCGGACGCAGGCCTCCATCCCGACGTGATGGGCCGACGTTGATCAGGGCGGGCCGGGTCCACGAGCCGTTGGGCGTCGCTGGCGACGGGCCGAGGCGAGCCAGCGCGAGATGGCTGCCGAGTCGGGCGTCTCGTTGTCCGCGATCGTCGAGATCGAGCCGGGCCGGGGAGGGCCTCAGTCGATCCAGCCGAGTGCCGCGGCGCGCACACCGGCCTGGAAGCGGTTTTCCGCTCCGAGCCGGCGCATGAGCTCGCTGATGGCCCGGGTGACCGTGCGCAGGGAGACGCCGAGATCGCGGGCGATCTTTTCGTCCTTGATGCCGGCGGCCAGCATGCGCAGGATGGCCAGCTCGCGGCTGGTGAGCATCTGGTCGCCGGCCTCGTCGAGGAGGTCGTGACTGGCCGACGAGTTTTGCCAGCAGAAGTCGAAGATGGCCACGAGCGAGCGCACGAACAGTTCGCCGTCGATGGCGATGGCACCCGCCAGGCCGTTGTCGGGATCGATGGGCACGACGGCCCGCCGCCGGTCGAAGATGAGCATGCGCACGGGCACCACCGGCGCCACACGGATGTCGTAGCCGAGCGCCGTGAGCGCGTTGAGGTGGGTTTGCATGCGCGGCATCGAGATGATCTGCCGCTGGTAGATGGTGCGCAGCCGCAGGCCGCGCCCGGCGTGCCGGACGTTGCGCTCCCGGCCCTCGTCCAGCAGGTGCGGCGCGATGGGCGGGGTGGGGTGCATGGTGAGCACCTCGTCGCGGGCCAGCTCGGAGGCGCTGTCGAGGTAGGCGGCGACCTGCCGCAGGTCGGTCATGACCTCGAAGCTGAGCTCGTGATTGGTGTCGGGCCGGAGGGTGAGAAACTTGTCGATGATGCGGTCGAGGGTCCCGTGGACCTCGGCTATCCCGCTGGCATAGCGGGCGAGTTCCTCGCGCCCCCGGGTCAGCACGCGGACCGCGGCGACCTCGGGAGCGACGGGGATGACCGAGCTGGGGTCCTCCTCGCGGTGGGTGATGAGGCCCAGCTTCTCCAGCCGGGAGAGGCTGATCGAGACCGTCTCCCGGGTCATGCCCAGTGCGTTGGCGGCGTCGTCCACGGTCGGCGACCCGAATCGCTGCATCTGGCGATATAGAGACACATCAGTATCGATGTTGTCGATGTCGCCGGTCATGCCGCAAGTTAATCAAAGGGGTGCACGGCCCCGCCACCCGTTACAGAACGCTACTTGGCGAGCACCTCGTAGTGGACCACCTTGAGCACACCGGTCGAGAGGTTGGCGATCTGCCGGAAGGCGCCCTGGGACAGGTCCAGGCAGCGTCCATCTATATAAGGGCCGCGGTCATTGATCCGGACCACGACCGATTTTCCGTTGCTGGGATTGGTCACCCGGACCATGGTGTTGAACGGCAGCGTCTTGTGTGCCGCCGTCATGGCCTCGGGGTCGAACTTCTCCCCGCTCGCCGTCGGCTGGGGCTCCCCGTAGTAGGAGGCCGCGCAGCTTCCCGTTGCCGTGACCTTTTTGGAGGTCGCCGTCGCTGTGGGTGACGGGGACGGCGTGGACTCGCGTTCGAGGCTGCGAGCCGCGGGGGGAGTGGGACGCTCGGTCGTCGCGATCGGACTGGGCTCGAACTCCGGGATCGGAGCCGAGGCCAGGGGCTCTTCCTGTGCCGCGGCCTGGATCAGGCCGAGCGAGGTGCCGCCGACGAGGATTGCTGTTGCGAGAGTTGCTGTGGCTAATGGGGTACGCAGTCTGCGTCTACTGCCAGACAAAACGTGAACCTTCCGCCGGGGACATGGCCGGCCCGTCGTGCTCTTGAAACGTGGGCCGTTACGCACCGTATCGGGATCGAAGGAGGCGGTGTCAACTTGATCCTGCCCTTATACGGTGTTTTGCCGTTAAACAGCGCACGATCGGGCTATCTATACTGGGCCGATGGCGGGGCTATTTGACTTGAGTGGGAAGACCGCACTCGTAACTGGCGGTACTCGTGGCATCGGGCTGATGATCGCCCGCGGGCTGCTCGACGCGGGCGCGAGGGTGCACATCAGTTCCCGCAAGGCCGACGCGGTCGAGGCCGCGGTCAAGGAGCTGTCGGCACACGGCGAGGTGACCGGGACTCCGGCGGACGTGTCCACACGGGACGAATGCGAGCGCCTGATCTCCTCGCATGACGGCCCGCTGCACATTCTCGTCAACAATGCGGGGGCGACGTGGGGCGCGTCGCTGGCGGAGTTCCCCGACCACGCGTGGGACAAGGTGCTCGACATCAATCTCAAGAGCCCGTTCTTCCTGACCCGCGCCGCGCTCCCGCTGCTCAAGGCCGTCGCCACGCACGACGACCCGGCGCGCGTCATCAATATCGGGTCGATCGATGGGATCGGCGTGCCGCAAAACCGCTACTCCTACGCCTCCTCCAAGGCCGGGCTGCACCAGCTGACCCGCGTGCTGGCCCGCGAGCTGGGGCCGGAGCACATCACGGTCAACGCGGTCGCCCCGGGGCCGTTCGAGTCCAAGATGATGGCCGCGACACTGGCCGCCGCGGGTGATCAGATCGCCGCGATGGCGCCTTTGGGGCGCATCGGCCGACCCGACGACATGGCCGGAATAGCCGTCTATTTGAGCAGTCGTGCCGGGTCCTATGTGACCGGAGCCGTAATTCCAGTGGACGGTGGCATTACGACAGTTGTGGGGTTCTGACTCACGCCTATAAGGTGCGCCTCATGCGTTTTGTAGCCGTCGCTTTACTTCTTGCGCTCATCGTGGCCCCGGCGACACCCGCCGCAGCGGCCAGTGAGTTATATATTTCCGAATATGTCGAAGGATCGTCCAATAACAAGGCATTGGAGGTCTTCAACGACACGGGCTCGGCCGTCGACCTCGCGGCGGGCGGCTATAACGTGCAGGTTTACTTCAACGGCGGCACGACCGCCGGCCTGACGATCAACCTGACCGGGACCGTGGCCACGGGGGATGTGTTCGTGCTCGCGCACGCCAGCGCGGCACCGGCGATCCTCGCGGTCGCCGACCAGACCAACGGGGCTGGCTGGTTCAACGGCGACGACGCGATCGTGCTGCGGCGCGGCACGACCGTCATCGACTCGATCGGGCAGATCGGCGTCGACCCGGGCGCCGAGTGGGGCTCCGGGCTGACCAGCACGGCCGACAATACATTGCGGCGCAACGGATCCCCGGACACCGATCCGTCCGACGCGTACGATCCGGCGGCCCAGTGGACCGGGTTCGCGGTGGACACCTTCGACGGACTGGGGCAGCACGGATCGACGGTCGCGCTCGACTGCGGCGGGCCGCTCACGCTCTCGCAGGGGCAGGGCGGCAGCCGGGTCGTCACCGGCACCGACCCCAACGGGATAGTCACCCAGCTGGATCTGGCCAGCACGGTCCCGCAAATCACGCGGACCTCATTCACCCCGGCGCAAACCGTGGGCGGCACGGCGAGCGCGACCATCACCGTCGCGCCGGATCTCGCGCCGGGGACCTACGCGGCGACCGTCTCGTCGGGCGCGGTCTCGTGCACGCTGACCGTCAACGTGACGCGCGTGCTCACGGTCGGCGAGGTGCAGGGGCCGGGCGCGCGTTCGCCGCTCGCGCCCGCGACCGGCAACGGCTCGAGCGCGCTGCTCTATGAGGTGCAGGGCGTGATCACGCAGCGCACGCTCGCGCGCACATCGGCCGGTGCCGACCAGTACGGCTTCTTCCTCCAGTCCCACCCGGACCGCGCGGACAACAACGCGTCCACTTCGGACGGCATCTTCGTGTTCATGGGCGCATTCACGTCGCTGATCGGCGGATACGTGCCACAGGTCGGCGACGAGGTGGTGCTGCGCGCCCGCGTGGCCGAGTTCTTCAACCTGACCCAGCTCACGTCGGCGTCGCTGGTGCGCGTCGTCGGGCAGGGCGCTTCGGCGAACGTCGCGGACGCGATCCCGCCAGCGGACTTGACCGCCGCCAACGCCTTCTGGGAGGCGCACGAGGGCATGCGGATGCGCGTGCGCTCCGGCAGTGGTGTGGTCAGCGGGCGCGATGTGTTCGCCTCCACCGCGGACGCGGAAATCTGGTTGGTAGACGTTGACGACCCCACATTGGACCGTCCGGATCCGTTGACGCGCCGGGTCTATCGCGACGCGCACCCGCTCGACGGCGTGGCCGACGGCAACGGCAACCGCATCATGCTCGGCAGCATGGGCGTCAAGTGGGCGGCGCGGGACAACACCGCGATGCTCCCGCCCGCGCGGACATTTGACACCGTAAATGGCGAGGCCGTGGGTGGATTGTATTTCTCCTTTGAGAAGTACGGCATCCAGGTCGAGTCCGTCGCCTTCGCCGCCGGGCCCGACCCGGCCACCAACCACCCGGTCGTGCCGGCTGACCGTGACCGCGAGTTCGCCGTGGCCACGTACAACGTCGAAAATCTTTATGATTATCGCGACGATCCGTTTGACGGCTGCGACTTCACGGGCAACGCCGGCTGCACCGGTGTTTCGCCGCCGTTCGACTACGTGCCGTCCAGCGAGGCCGACTATCAGGCGCACCTGTCGAAGCTGGCCAACCAGATCGTGAGCCAGCTTCACTCGCCCGACCTGCTGCTCGTGCAGGAGGCCGAGGACCAGGACATCTGCACGGTCAACGCCGGCGTTTTGGCGTGCGGCACGACAAACAACGCCGATGGCAAGCCCGACACGTTGCAGGAGTTGGCGTTGGCCGTCGCGGCGGCGGGCGGGCCCGCTTATGACACCGCATACGATCGCGACGGGGCGGACGCGCGCGGGATCGTGGCCGCGTTCCTCTACCGGACGGACCGGCTGGCGCTGGCCGCGCCCACGGGCGTGCTGACGGCGACGCCCGGTGTCGACTACCGCTCCGCCGGGCTGGCGTCCAATGCGGACGCGCAAAACCCGAAGACGCTCAACGCGGTCCTGCCCGGCGACGTGGACCGTTCGACGGGCGTCGACGGCGACAACGTGTACACGCGCGCACCTCAGGTGGGCCGGTTCACGGTCCTGGCTCGGCCGGGCGGTGCTGAGTTCTCCGAGCTGTGGGCGATCAGCAACCACTTCTCGTCCACGCCACAGGCACGCGTCGGCCAGCGCACCGAGCAGGCCCGCTACGGCGCGGCCATCATCTCGGCCATCGAGGCGGCTTCGCCAAGCGCGCGGGTCGTGTTCGGCGGCGACCTGAACGTGTTCCCGCGGCCGGACGACCCGCTCACGCCAGCGTCGGATCAGCTCAAGCCGCTCTACGACAAGGGTTTGCACAACCTGTGGGAGGAGCTTCCCGCGGCCAGTGCCTACTCCTATGTGTTCCAGGGGCAGGCGCAGACGCTGGACCACCTGTTCGTCAACCCGGCCCTGCGCGCCGATCTGGTCCGGATCCGGGCGGCGCACGTCAACTCCGACCACTCGGATGCCGCCAGCGACCACGACCCGCAGGTGGCCGTGTTCCGCAGCCGTGCCCGCCTCACGGTCTCGGACGCGTCCGCTGTGGAGGGTCAGCCGCTCGTGTTCACGGTGTCGGTGTCGCGCCCGCTGTCGCAGGCGCTGACGATCTGCGCGGCGACCGCACCTGACACGGCGCAACTGTCCGTCGACTTCACGCCGGTGGCCGCCTGCAAGACCCTGGCGGCGGGCGCGACGTCGGTCACGTTTACCGTGGCGACCCGGACCGACCGACGGGCCGAGGGCAGCGAACGCCTGTGGCTGCTCGCAGGCGCCGACCCGCGCGTCGTCGACCTGTCCGATGTCGCGGGGGCCGGCACGATCACCGACTGACATGTCTAGCGACCCGCCCGCGATCCTGATCGCGGGCGGGCCGCGTCTGCGGGTGCTGAGTCTCTAGGCCCGAGCGCGGTTGAGGTAGGCCAGCACTGCCAAGACCCGACGATTGTCGTCATCGGACTGTGCCAGCCCGAGCTTGCCTAAGATGCTCGCGGTGTGCTTGGTGACGGAGCCCTCGCTGATGAACAGCCGCTGCGTGATGGCCGCGTTGGAGCGGCCCTCGGCCATCAGCGCGAGCACGTCGCGCTCGCGCTCGGTGAGCGTGTCGACCGGGTCGTTGGCGGGCGCCTTGGCCAGGAGCTTCGCGATGACCTCCGGGTCCATGGCGATGCCGCCGCCCACGATCGGATCCAGGCCGCGCCACAGCGCCTCGCGCCAGGTCGCCGGGTCGCGCAGGAGCCGCTCCACGCGGCTGGCCCAGGCGGCCCAGCGGCGTGTCTGGTAGAGCGTCTTGCCCACCTGATAGAGGCCGTCGTCGCTCCTGCGGATCACGGGCGGCAGCGGCCGGTATGGGTCCGCAACGGTCACGCCCGACCACGCGGCCCGCCTGCGCCGCCACGACGCCAGCCCGTGCAGGCTCTCGAGCAGCGGCAGGACGAAGAAGAACAGGCCCAGCCCATAGGCCAGAGCGAACCCCAACAGCGTGGCCACGAATGCCAGCAGCGCCAGCACCGAGCTCAGCAGCAGCACGGCGAGCTTGAGCACCGGCGGCGCGTTGCGGTGCACCCACCGCCGGACCGGGGTGTCCATTGTGGATGGATCGTGCAGGCGGCCCAGCATGAACCGATGGAACCGGGCCGCGACCCGCAGCGTGTGCGGCGCGATCCACCAGCCCAGCGCGGCGACCGGAAGGCAGAACCACAGCGGCAGGCCGATGCCCACGGGGACGGCGATGAGCAGCAGGGGCAGGAGCCCGATCAGGCCGCCGGTGAACGGCGCGATCGTCAGCCAGCCGAGGTCGGCCCAGGTGGCGGTGTCGCCGAGGACCCAGTCGAACCGGTCCATGAAGGCGGGAGAGCGCGGCATCCTGCGCCGGCTCGGCACCACCCCGGCCCGCCCGGGCGACCTGCTCGCGGCCGTCTCGATCGTGCAGCTGGTCGTGATGCTCATCGGCACGGCCCTGGTCCTGACCATCGGGTGGCTCGCCTACGGCATCGGCCTGCCGCGCAACCCGGTCGCGTTTGGACTGTCCTATCTGCTGTGCGCGGGGGCGCTGTTCGGCTTCGGCCTGATCCTCGGCAGCATCGGCGGCAGCAAACTGGCACAGGGCCTGGGCATGGTGGCGTACTTCCCGATGCTGTTCTTCGCCGGGCTGTACGTGCCGCGTGCGGCGATGCCCGAGACACTCCGCACGATCGGCGACTACACACCGTTAGGCGCGGGTGTGGAGGCCCTGCAGGCCGCCGCCGACGGGGCGTGGCCCAGGCTGCTACACCTGGCCGTGATCGGCGGATACGCGGCTATCGCCTGGATCGGCGCGGTGCGCGTATTTCGGTGGTCCTAAGTTGGGCGTGGCGCGAGTACACTCGCGCCATGGCCGCTGCGCGGGAAAGGCAGCTGACACAGGCCGAGACTGCCAAGGCACAGCTGTTGGAGTGGGCAGAGTCGGCAGGCGTCCCGCTGGTGCACATCGAGTTCGTGTTCCCGTTCGCCAAGACAGACTTCGGGCTGAGCGTGTGGCTGTTCTTGGACAGCGACGCCAGCGTGGCGAGGCTGCAGGCGGATGGGACCATCGAGCGCCTGCGGCAGGAGTTCCTGTCGCGGCTGAGCGCTACGGACTACCCTGCCGATTGGCTGCCCGACATCGCGTTCGTGGTCGATTCACACGAAAACGTCGTGCGCAACTACGAGGGCAGCTACCTCTATCGGCTCCGCTAGCCCACCCCCACGGGCTCGGCCTGGCCGGGGTCAGGGGGCTGCGTCGGTGGAGGCGAGCGGTTTGCCCGGCTTGGTGGCCGGCTTGGTCGTCGACTTGGCGGTCGACTTGGTGGCCGGCTTGCCGGACTCGGCCGGTGCGGGTCGCCGGGGCGCGGGGGCCGGGGCGGGGCGCGGGAGTGGGGTGTCGGAGCCGGCGAAGGGGTCGAGCTGGGTGGCCAGGAGGGCAGCGTCGGCGGGGGAGAAGGTGCGCTGGGCCGGGATGGAGGGGCCGTCGAAGCGCAGCTGCGGCCGCGCGGCATCGAGCATGTGATTGGCCACGAGCATGACGGCGGCCAGGCCGACGAGCACGGCGGCGAGCAGGTAGGCGTTGCCCACCAAGGTTTCCAAAGCGGTCCACCGTAGCTCGAGCCGGTCGCCGATCGGCACGAACAGGCGGAAGTCCACGCTGAACGCCACCAGCACCAGGATCAGCAGCGCACCCAGGGACGGATTGCGCAGCACGGCACGGTATCCCAAAAGAAGGCAAAGCGGGACCACCCACACCCAATGGTGTGTCCAGGTGACCGGGCTGACCAGCAAGCCGCAGAAGGCAGTGGCCAGCAGGGCAGCCAGCGGCTGGTCGAGGGCGTGCAGCCGGCGCACCAGGATGGCGTGGACCGCGAGGCACAGCACGCCGAGCGCGATGCTGATCGCGAGCGCGTCGGACGATCCTCCGGTGAGCCGCTGCACGAGCCCGTTGAGCGACTGGTTGGCCGCCTCAAAGGTCCGGCCGCCGTTGCCCTCCATCATCGCCGACGTCCAGAAGCGCAGCGAGTCCGACGGCAACAGGAGCCAGCCGATGCCTTGCAGCACAAGGAATGTGGCGGTCGCCCGGGCGGCGTCGGCCCAGCGCCGGGTCAGCAGCAGGTGCGGGATGAAGATGAGCGGTGTGAGTTTGATCGCCGCGGCCACGCCGATGAGGATGCCGCCGTAACGCCGGATGGCCAGGACATCGACCACCACCAACGCCATCAGGAGCAGGTTGATCTGGCCCAGCCCGACCGTGCTCCACACCGGCTGCAGCGCGAACGGAAGCAGCGCCAGGATGTTGACCGCCCACGCGGGCGGCTCCCGGCGCAGCAGCGAGGCCAGGCTGTGCCGCATCGTGATGCCCAGCGCGAGCGCGCACACCGCGGCCATCACGCCCCACACCATGTGCATCGGCAGCGGCGCGAGCGGGATGAACAGGATCGCCGCGATCGGGGGATAGGTGAACGGCAGATCCGCCCACGGCGGCGGGATGTGCAGCGAGTCGTACAGCGGGTCGCCGCGCAGCACGGCCAGCGCACCACCCTGGTAAACGGTGCTGTCCATGCCCGGATCCCGCTGGCCGGCCAGCACGATCGCCGTGACGATCAGGCCGAGGCCAACCAGCACAGAGGCGACCGGGGGGCGCAATACACTGCGCCGCATGGCGAGGGATGCCGACACCAGCGACACCTTAGTGCAAAGTCGCCACCCGCGGGGGGCAGCCACCGTGCGTGCACACGCAAGCACAGTCAGGTGATAGTTAGGTGAACAGTCAGGTAATCGCGGTCACGAGTGCGGTGGCGGCGGTGGCGATCAGTCCCGCGAGCGCGGCCAGCGCCAACGCGATGAGCGGATAGCGCGGCGTGGTGGCCGACAGCCCGCCCGGCTCGGGCGGGATGGCGTCCAAAAGCGACTCCAGCCGCCGCACCGCGCGCACCTGCGACCGATGCCGGTCCCACATGACCGGCACGCCCGCCCCGATCACGAGCGGCTCGGCGTCCTCGACCTCGACCGCCAAGGTCCCGTCGGTGGAGATGGCGACACCGGTGGTGAGCTGTCTCGGTACTCGCCTGGCATGAAAGGGGGTCAGGGAGATGAGCTCTCGCGGGGTGATGACCACCCTGCTGGAAAACCCCAGCAGCCAGAACCCGACCGCGAGCGGGGCCATGGCGCCGAGCGCGGCGGCCGCGTGCAGCGGGCTGGCGCGATTGACCCACAGCGCGACCGCGAGACCCGCGACGCAAACCGCGAACATGCCCTGCGCGAAGGCGTCGTTGCGCCGAACCACTCCGATCATGGCCGCCTCCGCATCCGCCAGTGCAGAGGGCCCGGGTGCAGGTTCCAGATGACGCGCCGCCACCACGACCGCCGGGCCTTGAGCTCGCTGATGTAGTTTACGGCCCGAGCCCGGGCAATCTCAGCACGCTGTTCGGTGGTCATCTCGGGGGCGAAGACGGCCCGGTTGACCTCCTGGGCGAGTTCGTCGATGGCCGGCGCGGCCAGGCGCACGGTGTGCTTGCCCCGGATGCGCGCCGCGGCCGCGGCAGCGTGCGACGAAACCTCTTGCGCCGTCAGGTGATCCGGCGCCTCCCGACCGGCCAGCTGCATCGCGTCGGCGACCTCCAGCCACGCGCCGCGCACACGTTCGGATGGGGTGCCCGCGTTGAGGCGCTCCCGGCGCAGCCGGGCCCGTCCGAAGACGACAAGCAGCACGAGCACGATCAGGGCGAGCACGAGCTGACCGGCGCCGCTCGCGCCCACGATCAGGGCGATGTTTGCGGTGCCCGGACCGCCCGCGCCGGCGCCACCGTCGTCTGTGGACTGAGGCGTCGTCTCGGCGAGCGTGGGCACGGGCGCCTCCGACGGCGGCGGTGGCTCCTCGGACTTCTCCGGCTCCGGCTTGAACTCCTCCTCCGGCGGCTTCGGCGGGGTGTCGCCCTTGGGCAGCGGCTGGAACGCGACCCAGCCGATGTTGTTGAAGTACACCTCCGGCCACGCCAGCGCGTCGCCCGCTACCACCTCCCGCGTGCCCGCGCCCGCCGTGAAACCGACGACGACCCGGCTGGGCAGGTTCATCAGGCGGGCCAGCACGGCGAACGCGGCCGCGAACTGTTCGGACGTGCCCTTCTGCCCGCCGTGCCCGGGCGGCTTGAACAGGAAGAAGTTGAGGTTGGGGTAGGCGTGGCCGCTGGGCGCGTTGGGGTCGAGCCGGTAGTGCAGCGCCAGATATTGCTCGACGGCCAAGGCCCGCGCGTAGGGAGCTCCATTGGCCGACGCCAGCTTCTCGGCCAGCTTGGTCATGTCATCTGGTACGCCTTTGCCGAGCGCCAGATAGCGTGCCATGGTTTCCGCGTTGGGCACCTCGGCGGCCGGCAGGTCGCTGAGGTTGGGCTTGTCCTGCTGCGACACGACCGAATAGGCCAGCCCGGGCACCAGCCCTTCGGGCCGGATGATGGTGCCGGTGGCCTGGTCGTAGGCGACCCGCACGCCGTCGATCTGGCGGGCCGTCGGGATCACTGGCAGCAGCTTGCCGCGCAGCTCCGCGATGGTGATCTGCTGTGGCAGGGTCTCGCCCGGTTTTTCAAACGGCGGCTCCGGCAGCGTGCGCCCGGCCGGGCGGTAGGTCGCGCCCACGCGCCACGTCACACCGTCGTAATCGGACATTACGGCCAGGCGGATCCGCGTGTCCTTGTCGACGGTCGCGGTCAGCAGGTGCTGGGTGGGCGACAGCGCCCAGCCGGACAGCCGGATCAGCGGGTTTTCGTCGAGCGCGTCGAGGTCGGGCGGGTCGACCAGCGAGCGCGGGTCCATGGGCCGCTTGGTCACGTGCTGGATGAGCGCCGGCCCGCCGGCGACCGCCATCGCGAGGATCACGGCCACGCCCGCCGCCGCCGCGGCCGTGGTGCGCAGGCGCAACGCGCTGCGGGTCTTGGGGTCCACGCCGGTGTCGGGCGTGCGCACCCGGCCGGTCACCGCCAGCGCGCCGATCGCCAACCCTCCAAACAGGAGGGTGGGCCAGAGCGTTGACCGGGCGGACGGGCCGACCAGCCAGAGCGCGCCCGCATACAGCACGACGGGCGGCACGAGCCCGACCGTGGTGCGCCTCGCCCGCACGGCGAGCTCGGTGGACACGAGCCCGGCCAGCCAGGTCGCGATGATGGGGACCGCGACCGTGTTGGGCTGCGGCTCGATCGGCACGAGCGCGGCCAGCAGCCCCGGCACGCCGTCGATCAGCGACTCGAGCGCGATCGTCGCCAGCCCGCCCGGGATCCCTGCCGCCTTCGCGGAGTAGGTCAGCGCGAAGGCCAGATATCCGCCCAACCCGACCGTCGAAAATGGAGCGACCAGCCACGCGGGCGCGCGCGAGAACAGCACGCTGATGAGCACGGACCCGGCGGCCGCACCCGCCACGAGCAGCGTCAGCAGGCTGCCCGAATAGACCCGGCCGGCGGCGACGCCCGCCAGCGCGAGCATGCCGACCAAAATCAGGGGCACCGTGGCACCGCGCAAGAATCGCACTACCATCGCGAGACCCCGTCCCAGACGGACGCGAACTCGGGGCCGTCCTCGGCCCGGAGCATAAGCACGCCAAGCGATCGCGGCTCGTCCGGCACGCGCGGCCCGAGCATGCCCACGGCCACGGCCGGGAACGGCCCGCGCAGCCCGGTCACGAGCGACAGGTCGCCATGCCCGCCCGTGCCCGTCAGGTAGATGAGCGTGTCGCCGGGCCGGTGCTGGCGCAGCCGGGTGGTGGCGGTCACCAGCGCCTGCGGCTCGCGCTGCGCGAGATCCGCCTCTGCCAGCAGGTCGAGCAGCCCCTGCGCCGAGCCGCGCACCCGCCCCGACGACTCCGCGCCGCCGCTGACGAGGTGAAGCGTGATGGTCAGGTCGTCGCGCACGGCCGCGCTGATGATGGAGGCGGCCGCCTCGCACGCCGACTCGAACTCGGCGCAGGTGATCCCTTCAAAGCGCGGCCACGACTCGATCCGGTCGTCGAGCAGGACCACCAGGCGCGGCAGGCTGGTGTCGACGTGTTCGCGCACCATGAGCTCGCCGACCTTGGCGCTCGTGCGCCAGTGCACGTGCCGCAGCTCGTCGCCGATCACATACTCGCGCAGCGCGTCGAAGGTGATCGCGCCGTGCGGCACGCGGTCGAGCCGGCCGTCGAGGCTGCGCGAGATGCCGGCCGGGACCGATTGCATCAGGTGTGCCTTGGGATAAACCCAGATTTTCGCTGTCCCGCCGTGACTGCGCGTGAACGACACCAGGCCAAGCGGGTCGCGCCTGGTCAGCTGCAGCGGTCCGACGGCCACCACACCGCGGCGCTGCGTGGGCACGGGATAGTTGACGTCGGTCTCGGTGCCCCGGCGCAGCCGCAGCAACGGGACGGGCACGGTCAGCCGGCCGCACTGATCGTTGGCCAAAAGCGTTGCGGCGCCGAACTTGCCGGTGTTGCGGATGGTCAGCGTGACCCGGCTTTCGTCGCCGCGTTCGACCCGGTCGGGGTCGACCGCGCGCTTGACCGACAGCTCGGGCCGCAGGGCGGCGTGCAGCAGCGCGACCACCAACGCTATGAGCGCGATCGCACCCAGCACGGCCAACTCCTGGTACCCAAAGAAGAATCCGGCGCAAAGAAGAACGGCCCCCGCGGCCGCCACACCCCAGCCACGCAGGGTGACGATCTCAGTGCCGCGCTGCCGCTTCGGCTCGTCGATCTTGAAAGCACGCTCTTCCGCTTTCAAGATCGATCCTGTCCCGGCAGAGGCTTAAAGGCGGCACTGCCCGCGCGTTGCTTTGCACGCGCAATCATTATCGGCCCCGACCTTTGCCCGGCGGCGGCGGTGCCGGCTTCACAGCGGCACTGCCCGCGCGTTGCTCCGCGCGCGCGATCATTATTGCCCGTTGCCCTGGCCCGGCAGCGGCACCGGGACCGACTCGATGGCCTCGCGCAGCACTTCGGCCGCTGTCACACCGCGCAGCTGCGCGTCGGGGCTGAGCAGGATGCGGTGCGCGAAGACGGGCTCCAGCAACACTTTGAAGTCTTCGGGGAGCACGAAACCGCGGCCCTCGGTGAGCGCGAACGCGGCCGACGCACGGGTCAGCGCGATCACCCCGCGCGGGCTCACGCCGACCCGGACGTGCTTGTGCTCGCGGGTGGCGGTGGCCAGGCGCACCGCATAGGCGTAGAGCGGGTCGGCGATGTGCACCCGCTGCGCGAGCGTGATGGCCTCGCCGATGGTGGCGGTGTCGGTGACCGGCTGGATCGCCTCGGGCGAGCGCAGGGTGTGCCCGCGCAGCACCTCGATCTCGACCCGTTCGTCGGGGTAGCCGACCGACAGCTTCATCAGGAACCGGTCGAGCTGCGCCTCGGGCAGGCGGTAGGTGCCGTCCATCTCCACCGGGTTTTGCGTTGCCACGACGAGGAACGGGCGCGGCACCGGATGCCGTACCCCATCGACCGTGACAAACTTCTCCTCCATCACCTCGAGCAGCGCCGACTGGGTCTTGGGCGAGGCCCGGTTGATCTCGTCGGCGATCACGATGTTGGCGAAGATGGGCCCCGGGTGGAACTCGAACCCGCGCGTGCCCTGGTTGAAGATGGTGACCCCGCTGACGTCGGACGGCAGCAGGTCGGGCGTGAACTGGATGCGCCGCCAAGCACCCTGCACCGACGCGGCCATCGCCCGGGCGAGCGTCGTCTTGCCCACGCCCGGGACGTCTTCGAGTAGCACGTGGCCCTGCGCGAACATGGACACCAGTGCCAGCCGCACCACCTCGGGCTTGCCGAGAACGACAGTGGAGATGATCCCACTGAGCCGGGCGGTCAGGTCCGCGAACGCGCGGACCTGAGGCGGGGTGAGCGGCTGGGTCACTGGGCTATTTCCTTATGGTCCTTAGCAGGTGGGCAGGTTGTTGATGTTATCCCCGTCGTCGAGGTTGAGCCACGCGTAAGGGATGTAGTTGGTGCCGTTGGTATTGACGCGGATCCACCATGAGCTTCGCTTCTCGTTGTTATAGATGTACGCGTAGATCTCCTGGCCATTGATCTTGCAGCGTGCCCGGAGGCGCTCGCCGTGGTCGCCTTCGTCGGTGCCGTTGCTAGTCTGCGTCGGGCTCCCGTAGATGCCCACCCCGTTGGGGTTGCAGTAGCTGGGGTTGGAGCTGTTGTAGCAGTAGACCGTGCCCTGCAGCAGCCGCGCGGTCGCGTTGACCTGGCCGGAAGTCTGGCCGCCGGCCGGATTTTCGACGCGGACGGTGTAGTTGTAGGGCTCGCCGGGCCAGAGCCCGGTGAGCCGGTATCCGCCCGCGCCGGAGCTGCACGGTATGGTCCGCGGCGGGCTGTTGTTGACGACCAGCTCGCAGGTGGGCGTGCCGCCGCCGTCGTCGTAGGCGAACTTGATCAGCATGTCCTGGTAGTCGGGCGTGCCGTTGCTGACGTTGGACACGGTGGCGGGCTCGATGGTCTTGGCTGTCGCCGACTTGTCGGGGCCCTTGCCCGCCTCGTTGACCGCGCGCACCACGCCCGTGACCATCTGGCCGGGCTGGAACCCGTTGACGATCGCGTTGAGCGCGGTGACGGTCACCGTCTTGCCGCCCGCGACCACCTCATAGTGCTGGATGGCCCGGCCGTTGGCGGGGGCCGCCTGCCAGGTGAACTGGACCGCGCCCTTCTGGTCGGGCACCGTGCGCCCGGCCAGGTTGACCACCGCGCCCGGCTTGTTGAACGGCACGACCGAGTTGCTCACCGGGGCCGACGCCTTGGAGCCCGCGCCGATGTCGTTGACCGCGACCACGGTGAACGAGTATTGCTTGCCGTAGTCGAGCTCCTTGTCGGGCAACAGGATCCGGCTTTCGCCCGCGTTGACCCCGGCGAGCGAGCCCGAGCCGGCCGTGATCGCGGTGACCTCGTAACGCGAGATCTTGCGGCCCTGCCCGTTGGCGGCCGTCCATGTCACCTCGACCGTGCCGTCGGGGTTGGCCTTGGCCTTCACATCGGTCGGCGAGTCGGGCACATCACGGGTCGGGATCACCTTGTTGCTCTTGCGGCCCGGGCCTTCGCCCTGGCCGTTGACGGCGCTGACGGTGAACTCATATTCGGTGCCGTTGACCAGGTTGGGGATGATCAGCGAGCGCTGGTTGGCACCCACCTCCCAGGTCTGGCCGTTGCCCTTCACGATGTACTTGAAGATCTTCGACCCGTTTTCGTTGGCCTTGCTCCAGGTCAGCGTGACCTGGTTGTCGCCGGCCGCGGCCTGGACCTTGCCGGGCGCGCTGGGCTTGTCGACCGGCGGCTCCGGGTCGGGCGGCGGCGGCAGGTTGGGCGGCGTGCCGCCGGGCACGTCATCGCGGAACTTGTCGACCTCTTTGACCTCGTGCTTGTCGTTGACGACCTGGGCGGTCGAGGAGCCGGGGGAGTTGATGAACAGGTGGCCCTCGCGCACCTCGAGCTCGAGCGCGCCGGCGTCCTTGAACTTGATGGTGTTGACCAGCTTGCCGTCGTGCTCGAGCACGTAGACGACGCCGTTGGTGTCGTCGGCGATGTAGAGCTTGCCCGCCCATGCCACAGCCGGCTGCAGCTTGCCGGAGCCGGGGACGGTGAAGTTGCTGACCTTGGCGTCGCCGCCCTCGCCCGAGACAAGGTAGACATCGCGGCCCTGGATGAGCGTCACCGGCACGACATCGCCGCCCGTGCGCTCGGGCAGCTCGCCGCCTGCCGCGTCGGTCGAGACCGTCGTCAGCTTGTCATTGCGCAGGGCCACCAGCTTGCCGTTGGTCACGTCGAGCACGGCCACCCCATTGTCCAAAGCGGACAGCGCGAGGTCGTGATATGGCTCGGAAACGGGCTCGGTGCGGGTCAGGCTCGGCCCGGCCGCGCCGCCCTGGCCGCCCTCGCGGTTGAGCGGCGCCGGGGTCACCGACGTGACCGTGCCCTCGCTGGGCACCCCCACCCACAGGCGGCCCAGCCCGTCGAACGAGCCGCCGGTGATGCCCGGCGGGAAGCGCAGCGTCTCGCCGATCGGCTGCAGCGTCGTGGGATCGAGCTGGCGCACCACGCCCTGGGAGGGATCGATGAGGAAGGCGGCATCGTTGTGCAGGGCGATGGTGATGCCCGCGCCCTGCTGCGTGTCCATGGTGGAGGTGATGCTCAGGGTCGCCGGGTCGAAGGAGCTCACCTTGCCGGTCGCCAGATCGCGCATGATGAGGTAGCGGTCGGACTGGCTCAGCTCCACGGTGTGGCCCTTGGCCCCCTGCACGGCGTGGCGCGTGTCGACCTTCGCCGTCAAACCGTTGATGCGGGCGAGCTCGCCCTGCACGGTGCTCCACACCCACGACTCGGCGTCGTAATTGGCGTCGGCGTGGTCCTTGATGCTGAGCCCGAACCAGGTCGCACCCATCCCCGCGATCAGGCTGAGCACGGTGACGATGGTGACTATGCCACCTTTGGTGCGCGCCTTGCGTGAGATAGCCCCTGGCGACAGATCCACCATGGGATCAGCCCCTCCCCGAAAGCTCGTCGGTGCGGGACCAATTACCCCGCGTGTTGGCGTTCCTCCCGTAAACCGAGGGTCATCCTAAGCGGTGGGTATGACAAGCAAAAGTCGACCGGGCCTTTGCGCTCACCGCCGCCCCTCCTGGGGCGGTGCAAGGTCCGTGGCGGGGTCAACGGGTTGGAGTGGGTGTTGCTTTCTTCCGGTTCGTACACACCTGCTCGGAATCGACGGCGCTTTCGGCGGTGTAGGCGAGCACGACACGGAAGCAGTAGTCGAAGTTTTTGTTCAGCCCGGGGAGCGGTTGGGACGTCGCACCCTTGGCGGGGACGGCGAAGCGGCGCAGGCCTTCGCCCTCACGATTGCCGACGATGATCGGTTGGGCCTGGCCGTTGGACGGGTCGGTCCACGAAATCGTTACGAGATCGTCGCGCACGTCGAGCGACACGTTGGCGGCTGGCTTGCGGTCGGGCGAAATCAGCCCACCGTCGGGACGCAACAGTGCGAAGTAGACAGTCACTCCGGCGGCGACGATCGCGATGACCGCGGCGATGAGCGACGCGATCAGGCCGCCGCGGCCCTTCTTGGGCGGAGGAGGCGGTTGGTATGGCACGGGAACCGGCCCGGTCGGCCGCCCCGGCCCGTAGGTCGGAGGGAACGGGCCCGGCCGCCCGCCGGGCGCCTGCGCGGGCACACCCGATGTGGGCGGGGCCGGCCTGCCCGGGTAACCCCCGGGCGGCGGCGAAATGGGCCGCTGTTGCGCGGTCGGCGGCGCCTGTTGGGCGGTCGGCGGCGCCTGTTGCCCGGTGGGCGGCGGCTGTTGGGCGGTCGGCGGCGGCTGTTGCCCGGTGGGCGGCGGCTGTGTCACGGGCCGTTGCGGCGCAACAGGTTGCGTGGGCGGTGGTGGCGGCGCCGTCGCGGGCGGCAGCGTGGGCATCGCGGGCGCGGCGTGTTTTGGCGTCGCGGGCGGGGGCGGCAGCTGCTGCGTCGGCGCCTCGGGGAGAGGCGTGGCGGGCGGTGGCAGTGGTGGTGCCGCGGGAGGAGCGGGTGGCGTCAGAGTCGGCGTCGTGGGCGGCGGTGGTGTGGTCTTGGGCGGCCAGTCCACCTGCGGGGTCGGCGCCGTCAGCGGCTCCGGGCCGGGCAGCGTCACGGGCTGCGCCTGCACCCCGGCGGCCGCGGGCGCGTTGGGCCCCAGCCAGGCGCGCGCGGCCTGCACCTGCTGCTGGTTGAACCCGGGCGCCGCGGGCCCGAACCTGGCCACCCGCATGTAGTGCTTGCGTGCCTCGTGCCGGTTGCCCAGCTCATCGGCGATCTCGGCCAGGTCGAACGAGATCGACAGCAGCAGCGGGTGATCGTCGCCGTGTCGGCTCGACCCCGCGTAGAGCGCGTTTTCGAGCAACCGCCGCGCGCTGGCAAGATCGCCGGCCTGGCGGTGCATCGAGGCCAGCAGGTGGGCGGTGGTCAGCACCTCGGGGTGATCCTCCCCCGAAGTCATGATGGCCGCCTCTAGCGCCCGCTCCAGCAGGTCACGGGCACTGTGCAGGTCACCGCGGTCGCGCCTGGCGATGGCGTCGGCGCGGACCTGGGACAGCGAGGTGGGGGATGGCACTCGCACATGTTACTTAGCCACGCCACTTAGGTGTTAAGACAACTCGACCACATCGTCGGGATGCATGACATCGATGATGTTGCCTGGCTGGCAGGTGGCAAGGGAGGTGCCGTTCTTGTGGGCCTCCAGCACCGCCTGCGCGATGCCTTGGCCGCCCACCACTGAGGCCAGCCGATCCACGTCGAGCAGATCCGGGCCGATCAGCGGCAGGATCACTGTCGCTTCGTCGTCGGCGTCATCGGCCAGCATCTTCACCAGGCGCTGGCGCTCTTCCTTGTCGAGCTTGGGCAGCACATCGAGCACGGCAAGGGCGGGGATCCCCGTGACGTCGCCGTTTTCGGCGACCACCGCGATCAGCTCACCCGCCGAGACCCGCTCGACGCGCAGGTGAGCCAGAAGCGCCGAGGTGTCGAAGATGACGCCGACTCTCATGCCGCGTCGTTCTCGCGGCGCTGCGCGCGGCTGCGCGAGGCTCGGGCCAGTCGTTCACGCATCCGGTCCTTGCCGGCCTCGGTGATGGCGAGGGGGCCCACATAGCCGTGGTCTTCGAGCTTATTCCGGACGCTTTCGTTGTGCTTGTCCCGCTCGATCAGCCCGGCGATGTAGGCGGAGGTGTTGCCGGAGGCCCTGCGGCGTGCGTATTCGGCGAGCTCGGCGGGCAGGCTGATGGACGTCTTCTCCGTGCTCGGCCCGGAACCAGTCATACCGCGACGATACCTCAGTAGTATTGATCGCGTCTACTTGCGCTTTGGTTTGCCGGTGTTGTGGCGGAAATGCACGAAAAGGCGGCCGAAGTTCTTGGAGTCCTTGTCGACCCGGTGATACAGGGCCTTGATCTCCTTCTGATCGAGGAAGCGCAGGACGTGCTTCTTCAGGGCACCCGAACCCTTACCGGGGATGATCTCCACCATCGGGGCCTTGGTCGCGATGGCCTCGGCGATGATGTCGTTGAGGGCTCGCTCGATGTCGCGCCCTTTGTTGTAAATGTCGTGCAAGTCCAGTACGAGCTTCATCGAGGATCAGCTTAACCGGTCGCCAACTGGACGCATTGACGTATTGCAATGATCTGGTTCCGGGTGGTCCATTGAAGGTCTCCTATTACCCCCAGGGAGGCACACCATGCGACAACGACAGGTCGCGATTCTCCTGTCCGCTTTGGCCTGCGCCGCGGCGTTCGTGCTGGCCGGCCCGGCGACCAGCGCGCCGGGCGACACGGACACCAGCACAGCACAGTACGTATTGGAAGGCCCGCGGACGTTCGCCGACCGCGACGCGGTCGCGCGCACCGGTGCCGCGATCGATCTGATCGAGCACGGCCGCATCTACGTGACCGCCACGCGCGCTGAGATCCGCAACATCCAGCGGCTGGGCTTCAAAGCGGAGTACATCCCGCCGCCCGCGTCGGCCGGCGAGATCGGCATCATGGACTTCCCGTCCGCGGACTCGCGCTACCACAACTATGCGGAGACCAACGCCGAGCTCAACCAGATCGTGGCCGACCATGGTTCGATCGCCCGCCTGTTCAACATCGGCACCTCGTATCAGGGCCGGACGATCTACGGCGTGAAGATCTCCGACAACGTGGCGACGGACGAGAACGAGCCGGAGATCCTGTTCAACGCGAACCAGCACGCCCGCGAGCACCTGACCGCCGAGCAGGCGTTTTACCTGGCCAACCTGCTGACCAACTCGTACGGCACCGACACCCGCATCACCAACCTGGTCAACTCTCGCGAGTTCTGGATCATCCCGATGGTCAACCCGGACGGCGTGGAGTACGACATCGCCACCGGGTCCTACCGCTCGTGGCGCAAGAACCGCCAGCCCAACTCGACCTCCACCGGCACGGATCTCAACCGTAACTGGGGCTACCAATGGGGCTGCTGCGGCGGCTCGTCGGGCACCGGATCGTCGGAGACCTACCGGGGCACGGCGGCCTTCTCCGCGCCCGAGGCCGCACGGCTGCGCGACTTCGTGCTCAGCCGGCGGATCGGCGGCGTACAACAAATCAAGGTCAATGTGGATATCCACACCTATTCCGAACTGGTCCTGTGGCCCTATGGCTACAAGACGGCGGACACGGGCACGGACATGACCGCTGACCAGCGCAACACGTTTGCCACCATCGGGCAGCAGATGGCGGCGACCAACAACTACACCCCGGAGCAGGCCAGCGATCTGTACATCGCCGACGGCATCATCATCGACTGGATGTTCCGCAACCAGGGCATCTTCGCGTACACGTTCGAGCTCTACCCGAGGTCGGCGAGCCCGGGCTTCTACCCGCCGGATGAGCAGATCGCGACGCAGACGGCCCGCAACCGTGAGGCGTTCCTGATGCTGTCCGAGTATGCCGACTGTGTCTACCGGGCTATCGGCAAGCAGGCCCAGTACTGCTGATTTCCGCAGCGGGTGTGCCCGGATCGCTGCGCGCCCGGCCACACCCGCGCAAGGGCACGGCTTCGCCTGAACGGAGTTGACCCGCCGGGGTCACCCGCATGAAGCAGGGCCTATTGGTAGGTATCCACATATTGAAATGACCATGAATTTGATGATCTGCTTCAACCGCGGTGGTGGATCACCACCACCGCGGTTGCGCTGTTAACAGCCCTAAAGGGAGGCACGCAATGCGACGACGACAAGTCGCCGTTCTCATCTCAGCGCTCGCCATGGGAGTGGCGATGGTCCTGACCGGACCGGCCACAGGAGCGCCGACTGAGCAGGCGGCGGCGGAGACCTCGGCCCAGTACCGGATCACCGGGCCCAAGACCTTCGCCGACCGCAATGCGGTGGCGCGAACGGGCGCCGCCATCGACTACACCGAGCACGGCCTGCTGTTCGTGACCGCGACGCGCACGGAGGTCCGCAACATCGAGCGCCTGGGCTTCAAAGCGGAGTTCATCCCGCCGCCCATCACCACCCAGGACGTGACCATCAACGACTTCCCGGCCGCCGACGCCCTGTACCACAACGAGGCGGAGAGCAACGCCGAACTGGACCAGATCGTCGCCGACCACGGCTCGATCGCCCGGAAGTTCAACATCGGCGTCTCGTACGAGGGCCGGACCATCTACGGCGTGAAGATCTCCGACAACGTCGCGACCGACGAGGACGAGCCGGAGGTCCTGTTCTTCGCCAACCAGCACGCCCGCGAGCACCTGACCACCGAGCAGGCCCTGTTCATCGCGAACCTGCTGACCAACTCGTACGGCTCCGACGCCCGCATCACCAACCTCGTCAACGGCCGCGAGTTCTGGATCATCCCGATGTTCAACCCGGACGGGTCGTCGTATGACATCGCGACCGGGTCCTACCGCTCGTGGCGCAAGAACCGGCAGCCCAACACCGGCAGCGCCAACGTGGGCACCGACCTCAACCGTAACTGGGCCTACCAGTGGGGCTGCTGCGGCGGTTCCTCGGGCAGTACCGGTTCGGAGACCTACCGTGGCCCGTTGGCGTTTTCCGCGCCCGAGCTGCAGCGCTTGCGCGACTTCATCCTGAGCCGGCGTGTGGGCGGCACGCAGCAGATCAAGGTGGCCATCGACATCCACAGTTACTCCGAGCTGATCCTGTGGCCCTATGGTTACAAGACGGCCGACACGGGCGCGGACATGACCGTCGACCAGCGCAGCACGTTTGCCACCATCGGGCAGCAGATGGCCAACACCAACGGCTACACGCCCGAGCAGGCCAGCGACCTGTATATCGCCGACGGTGTGAGCATCGACTGGATGTTCAACAACCAGGGCATCTTCGCGTACGTCTTCGAGCTCTACCCGACCGGCGGCACCGGCTTCTATCCGCCGGACGAGCAGATCGCGCCGCAGACCGCTCGCAACCGTGAGGCCATTCTCATCCTTTCCGAGTACGCGGACTGCGTCTACCGCGCGATCGGCAAGGAGAGCCAATACTGCGCGCCGCCCGGCACACCGATCGTGGCCAACCCGGGCAGCCAGACCAGCACCGTGGGCACCGCGGTCGCGCTCAACAACAGCGCGTCCGGCGGGACGCCGCCGTACACGTGGGCGGCTTCGGGTCTGCCGGCGGGCCTGTCGATCAGCTCGAGCACGGGCCAGATCACTGGTACGCCAACGACGGCGGGCGTCTCGAGCGTCACGATCACCGCGACCGGCGCCAACGCCCTGTCCGGCTCGGCTTCGTTCTCTTGGACGGTCAACCCGATCGGCGGCTCGTGTAGTGGCAGCAACCCCAACGACGTGGCGATCCCGGATCTGTCCACTGTGGAGAGCTCCATCCTGATCTCGGGTTGCGGCGGCAACGCGGCCGCGAACTCGACCGTCGAGGTGCACATCGTGCACACCTACCGGGGCGACCTGGTAGTCAACCTCGTGGCGCCGGACGGCACGCTGTACCTGCTGCACAACCGCGCCGGCGGCAGCGCGGACAACATTGATCAGGTGTTCACGGTCAACCTGTCCGGCGAGGTGGCCGACGGGACCTGGCGACTGCGCGCGCAGGACGCGGCCTCCATCGACACGGGCCGCATCGACACATGGACACTCAACCTTAGGCCGTAATTTTCAGGCAGCGGGTGTGCCCGGGCGCGACGCGATCCGGGCACACCCGCGGGGGCCTTTTAGTCTACATTGGACGGAGGCCTCCGTCACCGTCAGTAAGCAGGACAGCCCGCAGTAGCCTGAGTAGTCTATGGGCCCGTGGCCATGTACCTTGCTGACGAGTTCTACCTAATCGCCCATGAGGACGCCACAGGTCAGCCCCGGTTGCACGCCAAGGCCGGCGGCTTCGGGGTCGCCGCCGCACTGCTCGCCGAGCTTTACCTGCACGGTGGCCTGACCGTTGACGCCGGGGGCGTCAAACCGCTACCCGCCGCGACCCCAGACGATCCGTTGGCGCACAAGGTGTCACAGCACGTGCTCGGCGAGCCGCGACAGCACGCCGTGCGCGATTGGCTGGCGTTCCTCGGGCGCACCGCCGTCGCAGACGTCGCCGGGCGCCTGACCGCGGCGGGGGTGCTCGAGGTGGTCGAGACCCGCCGGCTGTTCGGGGTCAGCCGCGCCCACGTGCCGGTGGCCGTCGCCGTCAACGACGCGGCGTGGCCGCACGCGCGCATCACGTCCCGGCTCACGCGGCGAGCTCCCCTGGAGCCCAAGGATCAGATCCTCGCCGGGCTGTCCTTCGCCACCGGGCTCACGCGGGAGATGCTGTGGGATGACGCGACTCAGGCGAGCCACGTCTATCTCGCGCAGATCATCGGCGGGCTGCCCGCACCCATCCGCACGCTCGTCACCGAGACCGAGATCGCGATCAGCAAGACGGCCGCCAACCGCGGCTGACAAAGGAACCCCTCGATTGGAGTCACCCATGTCCGCTAACTCTCGCTCCGCGGTTTCGGCCGCGCTGGCGGCGGACCGGCTCGGCGCCGCATCGGTAGCATCGTTCGCACTGACGGCGGCCGCGCCGCTGATGGTCGTCGGCGGCCTGCTCGTCGCCGGCTGGGGCAACCTCGGCGTCGTCGGATTCCCGTTGGCGCTGCTCATCATCGGGGCTATCCTCGCCCTGTTTTGCTTTGGGTACGTCGCGATGGCGCGGCGCATCCCCAACGCCGGTGCGTTTTACGCCTATATCGCACGTGGCCTGGGCCGCCCGGCCGGTGTCGGTGCCGCGTTCGTGGCGCTGCTGGCCTACAACGCGCTGCAGGTCGGCCTGTACGGCATCTTCGGCGCGGCCCTGTCCGGCTTCCTGCAGTCCAAGGGAATCCTGCTCGGCGGCGAACCGATCCGGTGGTGGCTCGTGGCGCTGGTCGCGTGGGCGGTCACGGCCGCGTTCGGCTTGCTGCGGGTCGACCTCAACAGCAGGGTGCTGCTGGGGTTGCTGGCGCTCGAGCTGCTCGTCGTCACCGCCTACGACGCCGCGTTCCTCGCGACCCCGTCGGCCGAGGGGCTCAGCTTCGCCGCGTTCGCGCCGAGCAGCCTGTTTGTCGACGCGGGTGCGGTCGCGGCCGTGCTCGTGATCGTCGTGACCGCGTTCATCGGGTTCGAGGCGGCGCCCGTGTTCGCGGAGGAGTCGCGCGACGCCAGGCGTACCATCGCGGCGGCCACATTTGCCGGGCTGGGGCTCATGGTGCTCGTGTATGTCGTGACCACGTGGGCCGTGACCGTCGCCATCGGACCGTCCAATGTGGTGCGGGCGGCGGTGGACGACTCGCAAAACCTCCTGTTCACCCTCGCGGGCGAGCGGCTCGGCCCGATCCCGGCCGATGCGGGCGCCCTGCTCCTGATCACCAGTGCGTTCGCGGCCATGCTCTCTTTTCACAACACCTGCGCCCGATACAGCTTCGCGCTTGCCCGCGAGGGAGTTTTGCCAAGGACTTTTGCTCATACTGGTACGCGGTCGGGCGCGCCGCGAGCCTCGTCCCTCCTGCAGAGCTTGCTGTCGCTGATCGTCATCATCGTGTACGCGGCTCTCGGCCTGCACCCGATCAACCAGCTGTTCTACTGGGGCGGCGCGCTCGGCGGGTTTGGCGTACTGGCGCTGTGCGTCGGGACCAGCGTGTCGGTGATCGTCTACTTCGGACGCGAGCGCGGTGGCGGCGAGGCGTTGTGGCGGTGGGCGTTCGCACCCGCGGTCTCGGCCATCGCGTTGGCGACGTTGCTGTTCTTCGTGACGCGCGACTTCCACAACCTTCTCGCTGTCGCGCCGGACAGCCCGCTACGCTGGGTCTTCCCTGTGCTGTTCGGTGGGCTTGCGGCCGGCGGGGCGGTGTGGGGTTTCGTGCTGCGATCCACGCGGCCGGACGTCTACGCCACCATCGGACTCGGCGCCGAAGCCACCGCCGGGGTCGCACTCCCCGCGCCGCTCCTACCCACCACCGCCCCCGCGCCCGTGGCCTCTGCGCCCGCGCCCGTGGCCTCCGCGCCCGCGCCCGTGGCCTCCGCGCCCGCCCCTGCCGTTGGCTCGCCTGGTCCCGCGCCCGGCGCCGCGTCTGACCCTGCGCCCGGCTCGGAGGTCGACCGCTCCGCGGGCGCGGCGGAGGAGGAGGGCTCGTAGCCGGCCACGACACGGGACTTCGGGGCGCGGATCTGTGCCCGATCTCCGCTCGCCCGATCTCCGTGAGCAGCGCCGAGATCAGGTGCGCCCGCGTCCCGTCCGGATCGGTGTGGCCGGGGTGCCAGGTGCACGCGATGGTTGACCGCGACCACGCGGCCGGTGTGGAGGATGGTGCGCGCGGCCCGCACGACCGTGGGGTCGAGACCGGCGCGCCGCAGATCACCGCCATGTCGCAACCCTAGCCGCAACCATGATCCAGACGGCGGCCGAAAAGTTGTCGTAGGGATGCGCTAGCCTGCTTCCCGTGCCGCCACCCTCCGCTCTCAGGCAAACGTTCGCCGTCGTCATCTCGGCGCTGCGACTGCTCTGGCGCCATTGGCCGACGCTGCTGGTGTTGGCGCTGGCCGGCTTGATCGCGCGCGAAGAGCTCACGGTGCTGTCGGCCTCGGCCAGCGAGATTCAGAAGGTGGTCGGGCTGCTCGTGTTCGCGCTCGTGCCGCTGAGCATGCTGACCGCCCTGATCCTAATGATGCGCACGGTGCGCGCGTCGCTGCCCGATCCGCCGACCGCCGCCGGCGAGCCCGACGCCAAGCGCAGTGTGTGGGCACACTTCGCCAGCGTGCTCGTGCCGTTCCTCGCGGTCTACGCGTCGTGGAATTATTTCAAGTACGACGAGGCCAACTATCGCACCGAGATCCTCGTGCAGGAGGTTTTCGCCAACGCCGACAGCGTCAACGCCTCCGAAAAGGTCGATGTCGTTTCGCGCCTGCCCAACCAAATTGACACCACGCTGCTGTTCGTCATCGGCAGCGCGATCCTGCTGAGGATGTTGCTCGGGCGGATCGCCAAAAACAACGACCACGCGGCGCTCGGGTTCGGGCGCGGCTATCTCGAGGCCACATGGATCGCGCTGACCGCCGCGTCCGTTGACCCGCTTCTCGAGAAGGTGCGCACATGGACCTTCGACCGCAAGTTCGTCGTGTGGCTGACTGATCTCATTGACGGCTTCGCCTCGCTTTTCGGGCCGCTGTCGGGATTGGTCAAGGGCGTGTTCGCCTGGTTCGGTGAGATATTGGGATCGTTGGATGCACTGGTGGTCGTGCCGATCGCGTGGCTCACCATCGGCTGTGTCGTCTATGGACACCAGCTGGTGTCGCCGAGCACGCCCGGCGGCGACCCCGAGGAGCTCGAGACCGTGCGCCGGGGGATCGCGCGGCTGCCCGCGGCGGCGCGCAAGGCGCTGCACCCGCTGCGCAACGACACACGCGATCGGTTCGGGCCGATGGTGCGCGGTTTCCGCGTGCTCAGGCAGGCCGGCCTGCCGACCATGCTGCTGTTCTGCGTCGCCTTCGTGACGGCGCAGGCCGTCCCCGAGTGGCTATGGGAGCTGGAGCGGACAATCCTTGGGCCGCAAGACCTCGTAAATTTCTGGATACCGGTTTCCGGCCCGCTGAGCATCGTCAACTCCGCGATCGGCATTATGTTGATCATCTGCCTGGTGGCTGCGGCGGTCGACCACGTGCTGAGGCTGCCGCGGCCCGGATCCGAGTCTGCGGCTGTGCCCTCGCCTACGTCAGGCGACCCGCAGGCGGACGAAGTCGGGATACAGCGACTTCCAACCGACCCTGATGGCAACGGGTTCGGCATCGCCGGGGGTGACGAAGAAAAACGTGGCGCGATAGTCGGTTGAGCCCGCGGCCGGGCTGGCGCCCGGCGATGCCGAAGGGCGGGCCGTGCTGCTGGTGTCCTCGGTGCACGAAAACGACTTCGTGACCCGGGCAGCGCTGAGTTCGGTCGGGTTCGCATCAAACTGGCGGCCTTGCGCATCCTCCAGCGTCACCTCGCAGCCGATCATCTTGGCTTGCTTCGGCGCCTTAAACTCGATTATCACGCGCCACGCCTTCAGCCCGCCGGGCAGCGCCACCGCCTTGTTCGAGCGATCCACCAGCCCGGTCGCCGGCCCAAACTCGTCCAAGCGGATCTGCGCGCCGTTGAAGTCGACCCACTCGGCACGCGCGACTTCCATCGCATAGACGGGCTGCGACCTCAACATTCTCTCGTAAATGTCCGTCCGGTAGGCCACGACCGCCCCGGCCAGCATCGGCAGCACGAGCACCAGCCCCCACACATTGCGCCGGAACCACCCCTTGGGCTTCTTCGCCAGCATCGCCTGCGCCGTCCATGCGGCCCAAGGCTTCTCCTCGCCTGCCATCGATCCCGCACCGGGCGCCGTGCCCGCACCGGGCGCCGTGCCCGCACCGGCCGCGGAACCCAGCGCGCCACTCAAATACGGCCCGGCCTCCCATGCGCCCACTTGGCGGCCGCCCTGACTAACCTGGCCTGTCGCTGCGGGTTGCTGCGGTGCTGCGCCGCCCTGCTGCGCGGGCCGCTGGTCCCACACGGACGCGCCTTGCTGGGCCGTCGGGGCGGGTGGTTGCTGCGGCCATGCTTGGGGCGGGGTGCCGTATGGGTTGGCGATGTGGGCCGATGGCATGGCGGGTGGGCTTTGTTGCGCCACCTGCGGGTAGGCAGGCGAGACTGGTATGTGGGGCGCACCGAATCGCTGCGGCTGCTCAGGCCACGTCTGCGGAGGGCCGGCGGGGTGAGCCGGGGGTGTGACATGTATGCCTTGTGGCGCTGCCGCGGTGGGATGATGGGCTGGTTGCGGGGCTCCGCCGGGCGTATGTGTCGCGGGCGTCCAATGTGGTGTGGCCGGCTGCTGCGGCCACGGTTGTTGCGGTGTGCCGGGCTGGTGGGTGGGTTGCGGCCAGCCGGGTGAAGGGGCCCCGGGTGCGGGGACGGCCGGTGAAGGCCGGCCTTGGGACGCAGCGGTAGGTGAAGGGGCGCCGGGGGATTGTGGCCATGCGTGCGGTGGTGCGCTTGGCGAAGTCGCGCCGGGTGGAGGGGTGCCAGGCGATTGGCCGGCTGGGGACCATGTCTGCGGGGCCGAGGCGTGTGGGCCCGGTGGGTAAGCCGCTGGGGGCGTGTGGGCCGCGGGCTGAGAATGGGGCCAGGACTGTGGCGGCGTGCCGGGGGGCGGGGTGGGTTGGGGGTGGTGCTGGGGCGGCCAACCTGGCGCGGGGTCGTGTGGCTGGGGGTCGGGCGGGGTGGCGGTCACGGCTTCAACTCCAGCGACGCGATGACGATCGGCTCGGGGTTCAGGAACGCGGAATCTGGTACCGGAACGGCAATCTCGGACATGGCGTCCATCCGCCGCTCGGTGTCGTCGCCAGAATCGACGGCGAAGCGAGCGGTCAGGTCTTTGGCATCGCCGGGCACCTCGAAGACGACGTCACCCTCGACGGCGATGCCGGGTTGCAGAATGCGCGAACCGTCGACGATGGACAACGATATGCGGTCTGTGGCCAGGAACGTGCGGCCCTGCCCGTCATGGAGCGCGGCGTATTTCACGGTGAACGCCTTGCTGACCGCCATCAGCCGAATCCGGAGCACGACCCACTTGCCCTGCGTATCGTGCTTCGTTTTGTTGGGAGCCTGGATGACCGCGCCGACCCGGGTCGTGAGGACGGTGACCTGGAACCGGCGCACGTCGACCTTCTCGTTTACCTCGCCCGCTCGCAGGAACGGCCGTTCGGACTGATCGGTGCCGGGCGTGAGCTTGAGCACGAGGTTGCCGGCAGACAGCCCGACGATGATGAGCACTGTGGAGCCGATCCGGACGAAAAACCGTTGCAGCGGACCGAGTTGGCGGTGCCGTCCGTCGTTCATGCCGGTCTCGGGCTGGCCGAGGCGGTGGGGCGCACGGAAGGGCTGGAGCTGGACGTTGGGCGCGGCGATGCCGGTGGGCTGGGCCTGCCCGTGGGAGAGGGTGAAGGGTCGGATCCGCGCTTATCGATGACGTCCGCGGTCACCAGCGTGTAGGCGTCCTCGTTTGGCCTCCACCTTTCGGTGAGGGACAGCGTCTCTTCCCGGAACTCGAGCGCCGTGACGACGACGCGAAGCTCGGCCGGCACTGGGGAATCCTTATTCCGCTCCCAGAAGAAGGCCACCCTTTCCGGCATGCCGGGATTCAACTGGCTGATGGGGGTGCTGTCACGCACCAGGACGATTTCCCTCGCGGACGTCAGGCCGTCCGCGTCGTTGTCGATGCCCTCGGTCTGCGGCAGCTGAATGATTTCGCGGAGGTTTGTCCACGTCGCGTCGACCGTGATCTCGATCGTGGCGACCACGGCGATCCAGTGATTTTCCTTACGCCTCAACGTCATCGGCTTCATATCGCCCACCAGACGCGCATCGGCTATGGTCACAGTCCAGGGGCCGCCGTCGATGGGCACGCCGGCTTTGGTGGGCTCGGACTCGGCCCGTTGCCAGCCGCCGAAGAGGCCGGATATGGCGAGCATGACCGCGAATACGCCGATGGCCCACCGGCCAAAGGTCTGCTCTGCGAGCA
>JBIOYB010000280.1:0-3649 GCA_044869915.1 Allorhizocola sp. | reverse complement strand
GGAATGGGGAGTACGTGCCGCTTGCCGAGCAGGATCCGGCGCTGTGGGACTCGGGGATGATCGATGAAGCCGAGGCGCTGCTGCTCCGCGCGAGCAGGCTCGGCTCCATCGGCCGCTATCAGCTCGAAGGCGCGCTGCAGTCGGCGCACGTGCATCGCCGCCGCACGGGTCAGGCCAACTGGGCAGCGGTGGTGCAGCTCTACGACGCGTTGTTGGAGTTCTCGGGCTCACCGGTGGTCGCCATCAACCGCGGCCTGGCAATTGCCGAGATGCATGGGGCCGGTGCCGCTCTCGAGGCCATGCAGGAGGTCGCCGCCGATGGGCGGCTCGCCCAATACCAACCTTACTGGGCGGCACGCGCGGAGCTGCTGGCCAGGACTGGCGCACACGATGGAGCCCGCGGCGCCTACGACATCGCGATCGGTCTCGAGCGCGACCCCGCGGTCCGCCGCTTCCTGCAGCAGCGTCAATTGGGCTTGGCGCGGTGAGCTGCCAGCAGCCGACCATGCCCCAATGAACTTGTCCTTCGGTGGCGCCGGCTTAGTTATTAGAAAGACGGGATACGGACTGAACAGGGAGGCTCCGATGAAGGGACTCGCCATCACGGCTGCGCTGCTGTCCTCACTGCTGACGCAGGCACCCTCCTCCTCCCGGCCTGCGCCATACACGTATCAAGGCACCGTGCAGGCGGTGCACCTGAAGACTGCGTCATTCGATCTCGTAATCGGCGTCGGCTACGCGTTGCGTGTCCTGCACATGCGCACCTCGCCGGTGACGCAGTTCGCCAGCGACGGGGCCAGGTTGTCGTTGGCGGATCTCAAGCCCGGCAACATCGTGCGGTCGGAGTGCCGGATGACGCCAACCGGGCTGGTCGCCGACCGGGTCGAGAAAGTCGAGGCGTCGGGCTCCACGCAAGAGCGGATGCAGTGATCCGCGCGGGGGGGCCCGCCCGCGCAGTTCTGCTCTGCGCCGCAATCGCGGCGTGCCAGAAACCGCTCGAGCCGGGCGATCCGGTGCGCGGCTTGACGAAGGATCAGCGGGCCAGCTTCGACCGGGGTCAAGTGGTATTCGATAGCACGTTCACTCCCGCGACGGGGCTCGGGCCGCTGTTCAATTCCGACGGCTGCGGTGAGTGCCACGAGGATCCGGTGAAGGGCGGGGTGGGCGATGAGGTCGAACTGCATGCCTCCGCGTTCCACGCACCCGTATGTGATCCGCTCGCGGCAGAGGGCGGATTTGTCTTTCAGTTGAAGGTGACGCCGGCGCTGAAGGCGGCGCTCGGCATTGACTCGGAGCCAGTGTCTTCGAACGCGACCGCACGGGCCCTGCGGACCACGCCCGTGCTGTTCGGACGCGGACTGCTCGATCTGGTGCCCGATTCGGTCATTCTCTTGTACGCCGATCCGGACGACCGGGACGGCGATGGCATATCAGGCCGACCCAATCATTTCGTGGATGGGCGCCTGGGCCGGTTCGGCCGGAAGGCCCTCGTACCCAGGCTCGACGAGTTCAACAACGGGGCATTCTCCGTCGAGATGGGCGTCACCAGCCCGGCGGTGCTGACCGAGGAGACGGTCGGCGGGAAGCCGATTCCGGCTGGGGTCGATCCCGTTCCCGAACCCGAAATCGGTCAGACCGTGCTCGACCGGACCAACGATTTCGTGCGGTTGCTTGCGGCGCCGACCCCGCTGAAGGCGAGCAAGGACGCCAAGCGCGGCCGCAAGATCTTCGTCGATATCGGGTGCGCAGGGTGCCACATCCCCACGCTGCGCACCGGCGACTCGCCCATCGCGGCACTGAGTCACAAGAAGGTTGCCGCGTACACCGATCTGCTGCTGCACGACATGGGCCCGGATCTTGCCGACATGTGTCTGGGCGAGGCGACGCCCGCCGAGTTCCGGACCGAGCCCCTGATCGGGCTCCGACTGAAGCCCAACTTCCTCCACGACGGCCTGGACACGACGCTCGAACAGGCGATCCAGTCGCACGGCGGGGAGGGCTCGCGCGCCCGCGATCGTTTCCTCGGGCTCTCGCCGTCTGACCGGGTGGCGTTGATCGCGTTCCTGAAAACGCTGTAGAGCGCCGGCCGCGGATTAGCACCCCGGTGATGTCATCGATATACCAAACCCGACAGCCGCCAGGCGAGCCGGCGCCGGAAGGCTGGCACACGAGCCAGCGATCCGAGCAGAGCGTTGCGCGGCGGGCGGAACCGGCGACTCACGGTAGCGAGCCGGGTCAGCCGGTCGGCGAGCGCAACGACCTCTTCCGCAACTGGCCGGCGGGCCGCGCTATAGGCGTCCAGCGGGCCCTCGCCGCCAGCGGCGAGGGCCGTCGCCAAGGCCTGGCCCAGGGCGACGGCGTCCTGAATGCCGGTGTTCATGCCCTGGCCGCCGGCGGGGCTGTGCACGTGTGCGGCGTCCCCGGCGAGCAGGATCCGTCTCGCGCGATAGGTATCGGCGACCCGATGGTGCACCCAGAAGCGTGAGCCCCAGACGACCTCCTCGACAATCGCCCGCTCCCGCTCTGGTCCGCGAGCATCCAGCAGGCCCTGGACATACTCGGTTGTCGGGTGTTCCGGTGCGGTGTCGACGGTGGCCACGATCCGGTGAACGCCGCCGGGCAGCGGCGCCACGACGACCAGTCCCGCAGGAGAGAAGTACAGGATGACCTCATCGCGGGGCACCGCTCCGGCCAGCCGTACATCGGCGAGACTGAACGATTCCTCGTAGCTCCCACCAGAGAAGCCGATGCCGGCCTTCTCGCGCACAATGCTGTGCATCCCGTCGGCGCCGACCAGGTAACGGGCCCGGAGCTGTGCACCGCCGTCGAGGGTAGCGGTCACGCCTTCGTCGTCCTGGACCACATCGGTAACTGCGCGTGGGCGCGTGATGTGTCCGCCAAGCTCGACGAAGCGCTGCAGCAGCGTCGCTTCGGTCGCGGCTTGCGAGATCATCAGCGTGTAGGGATACCGGGTCGGGAGGTCATCGAAGCGCACCGGCACCAATATCCGGTCGCCCCGGCGCTCCGACACGACCAAGGCCGCGATCCTGGCAGCGGCGCGCGAGCGCTTCGCCGCCGATGGCTACGAGCGGGCGACGATCCGGTCGATCGCGGCGAGGGCCGCCATCGACCCGGCCATGGTGATGCGCTACTACGGCAACAAGGAGAAGCTCTTCGCGGCCGCGGCCGAGTTCGACCTGCGCCTGGCCAAGGTGGGGGACCTGCCCCGTGAGCGGGCCGGCGGCGCCCTGGTCGAGCACTTCCTCGACCGCTGGGAGAGCGACGACACGCTGATGGCGCTGCTACGCGCTGCGGTCACCAACAGAGTGGCCGCCCAACGCATGCGGGCTATCTTCGCGGCGCAGCTGGTTCCCGTCGTGGCAACCCTGTGCGACGGACCCGCCGAGGCCGCGACCCGCGCCGGCCTGATCGCCAGCCAGATGCTGGGCGTGGCGCTGTGCCGTTACGTCCTGCGGGTGCCTCCGGTCGTCGCGCTGAGCCGGTCCGAGGTCCGCCAATGGCTCGGTCCCACCATCCAGCGGTACCTCACCGGCAGGCGATGACTCTCCACGCGCGCCGACTCATCGTCGCACACGGGTGCTCAGCTCCTCGAACCAGTTCTCCGTGAGGAGCAGCTCGGTCTCGGTCG